>JAYTEJ010000201.1:0-3476 GCA_043735365.1 Acidobacteriota bacterium | reverse complement strand
TCGGGAAAAATCGGCTGGCTCCGCAGCGCCCAGGCCCAGATGCCACTTGCCGATGGCGGCCGTCGCATAGCCGCGCCCTTTGAGCAGGGAGGCCAGCGTCAGACGGCCCGGTTCGATCAGCAGCGGAGAGTAGCCGTTCAGCACGCCTTTCTTGAGCCTCGTCCGCCACGCGTAGCGTCCGGTCAGGAGGCCGTACCGCGTGGGCGTGCAAAGCGCCGACGGCGCATGCGCGTCAGTGAAGCGCATGCCCTCCACGGCCAGGCGATCGAGATGCGGCGTCGGGATTCGGGAGCCCGCGTTGTAACTGCGAAGATCGCCGTAGCCCAGGTCGTCGGCGAGGATGATGACGATATTGGGCGGACCCTTGGCCGATTGCGCCCACGCACTGCTGCAAGCCAGAGTCAGCAGCACGAGCGCCATCGCCCCGCACCGGCACGGACGGCTGCCCCCGCTCGTCTCCTTGGGTGGCTGTACGGTCAACTCGCATCCTCCAGGGTTTCGTTACAGGTACGTCACAGGACCTCCAGACTCTTTGTCTGGCAGGCTTCTGCCGTGCGCGCGCCACCAGCGCTGGAACGGCCGATGGCTGACGCTCCCCGCGCCGGCGGGGTCCCGCGCGCTCCGGAGGCGGCCGCAGCGGTCTGGGGCGGTCCACCGCAATGGCGCGCGGACGGCACATTGTATGGCCGAACCGTGCGGAAGGTCAGGGACGATCCTCCTGCGGCACGCGGGCCGGGCCGACCGTCGCCGGCTCAGCATGGCGCGGAGCCAGCCTGGCTGGCGGAGGCTCTGCCGGCGACGGCCCGGCGGCTGGAAGCGACACGGTAAAGGTCGCGCCAAGGCCCCGGCCTGCGCTTTCGGCCGCGACCGATCCTCCGTGCCCCTCGACGATGTGCCGCACGAGCGAGAGGCCGAGTCCCAGGCCCTGACGGGACTGCGCCAGCGTATTTTCCGCCTGTCGAAACGCGTCGAAGACGTGCGGCAGGAATTCGGGGGCGATGCCGGCGCCCGTATCCGACACCACGATCTCGGCCCACGCCCCGGAGCGTCGCAATTCGATCGTCACGAGGCCGGCCGCCGGCGTGAACTTGAGGGCGTTGGTCAGCAGGTTCACGCAGACCTGCTGCAGCCGCATGTCGTCGCCGTCGACGACGACGTCCGCTTCGTGGTCGAGGATGCGGATGGCAGCGCCTGTCGTCCCCGTTTCCGCCTGTACCTGTTCCGCTGCCGCGGCGATGACCGCGCGGAGGCGCACCGGGGCCATCGTTAATCGAAGAGATCCGGTGACCATCCGCGAACGGTCGAGAATGTCCGAGACCAGCCGGTGCTGCACGCGTGCGTTGCGTTCGATCGCGCCGAGCGCCCGTTCGAGGGCCGTGCCGCTGAGCGCGCGCGTCCTCACCGCCGTCGCCCACCCGAGCACCACAGAGACCGGCGTCCTGAGCTCGTGGGATACCAGGGCAAGGAAATCGTCCTTGCTGCGATCCGCGGCTTCAGCCCGCGCCCGTGCCATCATCTCGCGCCAGGCCACGTCCGCCAGCCGCGTTCGCGAGTTCCGGCTCAGTGTGCTCACCGTTGCGATCAGAGCACCGACCAGCAGGAAGAGCGCGATGTGGTCCCACGCGTCGATGCCCTGCTCACCTGGGGGCTGCAGGAACAGGTGACTGCCCAGTGCCCCGCCGAAGAGCGTGGCGAACCCGCCGGCCACCGGGCCCTCGTAGAGCGTCGCGACCGCAATCGCCGGGGTGAAAAGGAGAAAGGGGCTGGCATCTCCGAGCAGCGGCGCGGCCAGCTCCCGCAGAAGGGCGGCGGCCGCCACGGCCAGACCGGCGAGTACGAACGCGTGCGCGACGCGAGCTCGAGACGGCGGCATCTGCAAGGCGCGCCCGATGGCCTCAGGTCCGGGGCCGTGCTCGGTGTTCCACATGCGCTGGCAGCTGCGGCAGCCGCGCCAGACCAGGGACTGTGTTCGCGCGAGCTCTTCCGCCCGGCCTCCGCAGGTCTCGCAGGTCCACACGTGCCCCTCCTCGGCGCTCGCGCCGGCGGTCCACGGACTCTCGTGGCCCATCACGGCCAAGGTCGTCTCCAGTGGCCGTCAATTTTGACGATTCTGACGCCGGGATGGCCGGCGACCGGCGCCGCGCGCCGGGGATCCGCGGTCGGCCGCCGCTGAAGCCCCTCAATGCTCACGGACGTTCAGGGGCGGCCGGAGCGCCTGCGGGGGGCGCGAGCGGCGTCCGGTACAAGGCGTAGGAGCCGTCCGAGGCCACCGGCGTCAGATCGAACGCGGCGCGGGCGAATTCCAGCAGCGCCGGGGACGCCGTGGCGTTGTCCACGACCACGTAGCCGATCGCCAGCATCCCGGCGGCGGCATGTGCCTGGGCTATCGCCGCCCGTTGGCGCCGGCGGGACACGGGGAGGCCCTCGCTCAGGTCCATCAGGACGCGCGTCACCTTGAACTTGCGGTGCCGCTCCAGCTTCTGCGCCGGCAGCCGCGAGACGTAACCGCCGAGCAGTTGCTTTTCGTGCACGGTCTGGAAGTACTGGCCCGCGGCGCTCGCGTTGCCGTGGGAGCTGAGGCCGTCGCGCAGGCCGAACGGGAGGTTGAGCACGCGAACGGGTCTGGGGTCGGCCGCGATGATGCGATTCACCGACGGCACGGCCGCGGAGTACAGAGTGCGCGGCGCCGGCAGCATCTCGAAGAGGAGGGTGCCCGCCACGACGGCCGTGAACATCGTCGGACGGGTCCGTCCCCGCGAGGTCGCGCGGAGCCGCTCGCGCAGGCCCCGGAGCGCGAATGCGAGCAGCAACGCGACCCCCAGCATCACGAGCACGGACATCCGCTGCGGCATGCGTGCGGCGCCAATCACCGGCACATAGCGAAGCAGTGCCCACGGCGTCGGCACGTAGGTCATCACGCCGCCGATGTGGATGAACGGCCCGAGCGCCAAAGTCGCGGCAAAGGCGGTGAACGCCAGCCAGTATCCTGGCAGGCTGCGCGGTACGCAGGCGGCGGCCGCCACCAGCACTGCCGTGAGCGTCCATGGAACGGACGCGATGTTTTCGACGAAGCCGCCTGGCATCAGGCGGGCGCCTTCGGCGAAGAACCGTCCGAACCAGGGATGGAGAGGGTTCGGCACGAAGAACGCAAACAGGTCGAGGCCCGGAGGACTGCTGCGCCAGAAGACGGTCGGCCGGCTCCACTGGCTCTCGCCCATGGCGCCGACGAGCGCCGCGAGAACGGGGGACAGCAGCAGCGCGCAGGCCATTGCGGCCATGGCCAGCACCCGCAGCGACGGGAGTCTCGCCGGCAACACCCAGCGCACCCGGTGGCGGACGAGCAACCACGCCCGGACGAGTGCAAGGAGCGTGAACAGGAGGACCGGGGTATACAGACGGGTCATGCTGATCCGGACGGTGAGGACTTCGAATCGGCCGCCGCCGCCGATCAGCATGCCGGCAATCAGGCCCGCGAG
>JAYTEJ010000200.1:0-5669 GCA_043735365.1 Acidobacteriota bacterium | reverse complement strand
GCCGGCGGACTCCCGCCGGCTGGCCGAGTCGCTGGTCGCGATTGGCGTGGCCTCGGGGGTGCGCACCGAGGCGCTGATCACCTCGATGGACGCGCCGCTCGGGCGCATGGTCGGAAACGCGCTCGAAGTCGTGGAATCGATCGAGACCCTGAAGGGGCGCGGGCCCGCCGACCTCGAGGCGCTATCGGTCATCCTCGCGGCGCGGATGCTGATGGCCGCGGGGCTGGAATCGACCGAGCCTGCGGCCGAGGCCCGCGTCCGCGCGGCGCTCGCTTCCGGCGCCGGCCTCGAGAAGTTCCGCGCGATCATCGAGCGGCAGGGGGGCGATCCCGGGGTCATCGACGACTACGGGCGGCTGCCGTCCGCGCCCGGCCGGACGCCGGTGGCCGCGCCACGGGCGGGGTACGTCGCCGCCATCCATGCCGAGCGCGTCGGCCGCGCCGCGGTCGCCCTCGGCGCCGGCCGCGCGGCGCTCGACGATGTGGTGGACGCCGGCGTCGGCATCGAAGTGCTCAGGCCCCCCGGCGCGGCGGTGTCGGCCGGCGAGCCGGTGCTGATGCTGCATCACCGCGGCGGCCGCGGGCTCGAGGAGGCGACGGCGCTGCTCGGGACCGCCATCCGGGTGCAGGAGGGGCCGCCGCCGGCCGCTGCCCCTCTGATCCTGGAGCGCATCGGGCAGGGGCCGGCCGCATCAGCGGCGGCGGAGGGCCCGTGAGGAAACCCGCGAGGAGCGTTCATGCCCGTGAGGCCAGTTCATCCCGTGAGGAAAGTTCATGAGTGACGTGATCGCGGCGCCGGTCGCGCCCGTGCGGGCCGCCTACGACGGCCGCGACGCCGTGGTGATTGGCGGCGCCATCGCGGCGGCGGCGGTCATCGCCCTGGCGGTGCAGTTCGGCGGCCTGCCGCGGCTGCAGCCGCTGGTCGGGTTGATCGTCATCATGACGATCGCCTACAGCCTCTCGAGCAACCGGCGGGCGATCGATCGCCGCACCGTGGCCTGGGGGCTGGGGCTGCAGATGCTGTTCGCGCTGCTGGTGCTCAAGACCACGGCGGGGCAGCGGATCTTCCAGACGCTGGGAGGCGCGATCAACCGCCTGCTCGACTTTGCCTTCGTCGGCTCGAGCTTCGTCTTCGGGCCCCTCGGCGACAAGGTGGTGTGGCCGCGGATCATGACCACCGTGCTCGGCCCGGAAGGGGCGCGCTACGGCGTCGTCTTCGCGTTCCAGGTGCTGCCGACGATCATCTTCATCGCGGCGCTGTTCGCCATCCTCTACTATTTCGGCATCATGCAGGTGCTCGTCCGCGGCTTCGCGGTGGTGATGCGCCGGGTGATGCGGGCCTCGGGGGCCGAGTCGCTCAACGTCGCCGCCAGCATCTTCATGGGGCAGACCGAAGCGCCGCTGACCATCCGCCCGTACCTGCCGCGGATGACCGAGTCGGAGCTGATGACGGTCATGACCTCGGGGATGGCGCACATCTCCGGCGGGATCATGGCGGCCTACATTCTCTTCGGCATCGAGGCGCAGCACCTGCTCACCGCGGTGATCATGACCGCGCCGGGGACGCTGATGATGGCCAAGATCTTCGTGCCCGAGACCCAGGTGCCGGAGACCATGGGCACCGTCACGCTGGAGATCGAGCGCACCGACGTCAACGTCATCGACGCCGCCGGCCGCGGCACCGGCGAGGGGCTGGCGCTGGCGCTCAACGTCGGTGCGATGCTGATCTCGTTCCTGGCGCTGATCGCCCTGGTCAACGCCATCCTCGGGCTCGCGGGCCTGAGCCTGCAGCAGATCTTCGGCTGGGTGTTCGCGCCGGTGGCCTGGAGCATGGGCGTGCCGTGGCGCGACGCCCCGACCATCGGCAACCTGCTCGGCACGCGGATGGCGCTCAACGAGTTCGTCGCCTACTCCCAGCTCGGCCCGATGAAGGGGGCGCTCGACCCGCGCTCGTTCACGATTGCGACCTTCGCGCTCTGCGGCTTCGCCAACTTCAGCTCGATCGGCATCCAGATTGGCGGCATTGGCGCGCTGGCGCCGACGCGCCGGCACGACCTCGCCCGGCTCGGCTTCCGCGCCATGCTGGCGGGGACGCTCGCCAACTTCGTCACCGCCACGATCGCGGGGTTTCTGCTGTGAGCGACGAGTTCGCGCGCGCCGAGGCGGCGGCCGCGTTCCTGCGCCCGGCAATCGGCGCCGCCCCGGCGATCGGCATCGTGCTCGGCTCGGGGCTCGGCGACTTCACCACCACGCTCGGCGACGCCGTCACCATTCCCTACGACCGTATCCCGCACTGGCCGCCGTCGGCCGTGGCCGGCCACGCCGGCGCGCTGGTGGTCGGCACCCTGGCGGGACGGCGGATCGCCGCGCTCAGCGGCCGGGCGCATTATTACGAAGGCCACTCGATGCAGACGGCGGCCTTCCCGACGCGGGTCCTCCATCGTCTCGGCGTCCGCACCCTGCTGCTGACCAACGCCGCCGGCGGCATCAACCTCGGCTTTCAGCCGGGCACGCTGATGGTCATCGACGATCACATCAACCTGATGGGCTCCAGCCCGCTCGTCGGCGCCAACGACGAGCGGTTCGGGGCGCGCTTTCCGGACATGACCGAGGCCTACGCGCCGCGGCTGCGGCGGCTCGCCGACGCCGCCGCGTCGGCCAGCGGCGTCGCCGTGGCGCACGGCATCTACGCCGCGATGCACGGCCCGAGCTATGAAACGCCCGCGGAGATCCGCTTTCTCCGGACCATCGGCGCCGATGCCGTTGGCATGTCGACGGTCCCCGAGACCATCGCCGCGCGCCACATGGGGATGGAAGTGCTGGGAATTTCGTGCATCACCAACCCCGCGGCGGGCGTGCTGCCGCAACCGCTCGTCCACGACGAGGTGATGGCCGTGGCCCGCCGCGTCCGCGCCGAGTTCTCGACGCTGCTGGAGGCCATCATTGAGCGCGTCTGACCAGCGCCCCCGTCCCCTGGTGCCCCGTGGCGCCGAGCGCCGCGCCGGCACCGATCGTCGAGTCGCCGCGACTCCGCCGCCGTCGGAGCGGCGCGGGCGCGAACGGCGCACCGGGGCCGACCGCCGCACCGAGCAAGGCTGGGAGCCGATCGCGCTCGACATCAGCGCGGACGCGACCGCGATTCACGAGTCGGTGCTGCTGGCGGCGGCGGTCGATGCCCGCACCCGCGCGCAGGCCCACTATTCGCACTTCAAGGTCGGCGCGGCGCTCGAAACCGAGGCGGGCCACGTCGTCCAGGGCTGTAACATCGAGAACGCCACCTACGGGCTGACGCTGTGCGCGGAACGGGTGGCGCTGGTCAAGGCGCTCTCGGACGGCGAGGCGGTCTTCACCCGCATCGCCGTGGTCGCCGACACCGTGGCGCCGACGCCCCCCTGCGGCCCCTGCCGCCAACTGCTCTGGGAGTATTGCGGCGACATCGATATCATTCTGGGCAACCTCGACGGGCCGACCGCCCGCTACCGGCTCTCGGCGCTGCTGCCGATGCCCTTCGACAGACGACTCCTGGGATAAGAGACACAGGCTTCCGACGATTGACTGGCAGGACGACGTGGTGGTGATGGTGGATCAGCGCAAGCTGCCGGGGCAGGAGATCTACCTGCGCTGCCGCACCGCTCAGGAGGTCGCCAAGGCGATCCGGACGATGGTGATCCGGGGGGCGCCGGCGATCGGGGTGGCGGCGGCGATGGGGCTGGCGCTGGGGATGCGGCGCAGCACCGCCAAGGGGACGCGACAGTTCGCGGTCGAGTTCCAGAAGTCCTGCGACATGATGGCGGCGACGCGGCCGACGGCGGTCAACCTGTTCTGGGCCATCGACCGCATGAAGGCGGCCTTCGCCGCCGGCGTCGAAGCCGGCGAGTCCACCGGCGAGCTCGCCGTCCGGCTCGAGCGCGAGGCCCGCGCCATCCACGACGAGGACGTCGCCAACTGCCGGCTGATGGGCGGGGTCGGGGCCGCGGTGGTGCCGGACGGCAGCCGCGTGCTCACCCACTGCAACGCCGGGGCGCTGGCGACCGCCGGCTACGGCTCGGCGCTCGGCGTCATCCGCGCCGCGGTCGAGCAGGGCAAGAAGATCGCGGTCTTCGCCGACGAGACCCGTCCCTTCATGCAGGGGGCGCGGCTGACCGCCTGGGAGCTGCTCCGAGACGGCATCAGCACCACCGTGATCACCGAGAGCATGGCCGGGCCGCTGATGCGCAACGGCGAGATCGACGTCATCGTCGTCGGCGCCGACCGCATCGCCGCCAACGGCGACACCGCCAACAAGATCGGCACCTACACGGTGGCGGTGCTCGCCCGCGAGCACAAGCTGCCGTTCTATGTCGCGGCGCCGATCTCGACGATCGATCTGGCGACGCCCGATGGTGATCACATTCCCATCGAGGAGCGCGACCAGCGCGAGGTCACCCACTTCGGGTCCTCCCGGCTGACGCCGATCGGCGCGCTCATCCGCAACCCGGCGTTCGACATCACGCCGCACCGCTACATCACCGGGATCATCACCGAGCGCGGCATCCTCACCGCGCCCTACGAGACGTCGCTGCGGCAGGCGCTCGAGAGGGCGACTCCAGCCCGGTAGCCCGGCGCCCGCATCATGAACCTCTTGGCCATCGAGACCTCCTGCGACGAGACCGCCGCGGCGGTCATTGAAGAGACCGGCGATCCCGCCCGCCCCTGGCGGACCCGCTCCAGCATCGTCGCCTCCCAGGCCGCCATCCACCGGGAGTGGGGAGGCGTGGTGCCGGAACTGGCGTCGCGGCAGCACGTGCGCGATCTCTGCGGGGTGTTCGAGGCGGCCCTCGACGAGGCCGCGGTGACGCTGGAGGATCTCGGTGCGGTGGCGGTGACCCAGGGGCCGGGGCTGGTGGGGTCGCTGCTGGTCGGCATTGCCTTCGCCAAGGCGCTGGCCTGGTCGCGCGGCCTGCCAATCGTGCCGGTGCACCATCTCGCCGGCCACATCGAGTCGCTGACCCTGGCCCACGGCGAGCTGCCGCTGCCCGCCGCCGTTCTCGTGGTCTCCGGCGGCCACACCAGCCTCTATCTGGTCCGGGCCCGCGGCCGCTATCAGGTGATTGGTCGGACGAGAGACGACGCCGCGGGGGAGGCGTACGACAAGGTGGCGAAGCTGCTGGGGCTGGGGTATCCGGGCGGCCCGGCGATCGACAAGGCGGCGCGCGAGGGGAACGACAGGGCCTATGATTTTCCGGTCACGCGGCTGACCCACGCGGATCGCAACGCCCCGTCGGCCACCGGCGAGGGGGTGCTGCCGGCCGACATCGCGCGGCGGGTGGATTTCAGCTTCAGCGGCCTGAAGACCGCGGTGCTGCGTCTGGTGCGCGAACGAACCGGCGCCGCGCCGCACGGCACGGCGGGGGCGTCGGACCAGACCGGCGCGGCGCTGCCGGCGGCGGACGTGGCCGACATCTGCGCCAGCTTCCAGCGCGCGGTCGTCGGCGCGCTGCTCGACCGCACCTTCGAGGCGGCGCGCTGGCTGGGAGCGCAAAGCGTCGGCATCGCCGGCGGGGTCTCGGCCAACAGCCGGCTGCGCGCCGACGCCCAGGCGCGCGGCGTACGCTACGGCATCCCGGTCTTCATTCCGCCGATCGCGCTCTCGACCGACAACGCCGCGATGATCGGCGCCGCGGCGCTGCG
>JAYTEJ010000199.1:0-1808 GCA_043735365.1 Acidobacteriota bacterium | reverse complement strand
CGCGAGGGCATCCTCGCCGTCCACACCAAGAAGATCCCGCTCTCGGACGACGTCAACATCCACGTCCTGGCGCGCGGCTCCTCCGGCTTCTCGGGTGCGGACCTGGCCAGCCTGGTGAACGAGGCGGCGCTCAACGCCGCCCGCTACAACCAGAAGGTCGTCCGCATGCTCGACTTCGAGTTCGCCAAGGACAAGGTGATGATGGGCTCCGAGCGCCGATCCATGATCATCAACGACGAGGAGAAGAAGGTCACGGCGGTGCACGAGGCCGGGCACGCGCTGCTGGCGGTGACGCTGCCGCACGCCGACCCGGTCCATAAGGTCACCATCATCCCGCGCGGGATGGCTCTCGGCGTGACCATGCAGCTGCCGGTCGAGGACAAGCACAACTACACGCGCGACTATCTCAACGATCAGATCGCGATCCTCCTCGGCGGCCGCATCGCCGAGGAGATCACGATGAACGGGATGACTACCGGAGCGGGCAACGATCTGGAGCGTTCGACCGAGCTGGCGCGCAAGATGGTCTGCGAGTGGGGCATGAGCGACGCCATGGGGCCGCTGACCTTCGGCAAGAAGGAGGAGCAGATCTTTCTCGGCCGCGAGATCGCCCAGCACCAGGACTACAGCGAAGACACCGCCATCCGCATCGACCACGAGATCAAGCGGTTCGTCACCACCAACTACGAGCGCGCCCGTGGCGTGCTCGAGCAGTACAAGCCGGCGCTGCTGCGCATCGCTGAGGAGCTGCTGGCGCGCGAGGTGCTCGACGCCGAACAGGTCCGCCGCATCCTCGCCGGCGAGGCGCTCGAGGAGCACACGCCGCGCCACGTCGTTTCGGCGACAGACGACGGGTCGAAGCGCCCGGTCAAGGAGCGGCCGTCGCTCGTGCCGCCGCTGCCGCCGCTCAACAAGCCGCTGCCGCAGGAGTAAACCGACGCCGGCTGCGGCGGAAGGAAGAATGAAAGGCCACGAAGAGACGCTCCTCGTGGCCTTTTCGCTGTACCGATGAACCATCGCGCCCGCTACATCGTGCCGCTGCCCCGCGGGCGGAGCCTTGCGCTGGGCGAGCGGACGCTGGTGATGGGCATCCTCAACGTCACCCCGGACTCGTTTGCCGACGGCGGGCTGCGGCTCGATCCGGCGCGGGCGGTCGAGGACGGGCTGCGGATGATCGCGGCGGGGGCCGACATCCTCGACGTCGGCGGCGAGTCCACCCGGCCAGGGGCCGAACCTGTTGGCGCGGACGAGGAGCTGCGGCGGGTGCTGCCGGTAGTCGAGCAGCTCGCGGCCGCCGGCGCGGTGGTGTCGATCGATACCTCCAAGGCGGTAGTGGCGAAGGAGGCGCTGGCGCGTGGCGCCGCGATCGTCAACGACATCAGCGGGCTGCAGTTCGATGCGGCGCTGGGGCGGGTGGCGGCGGAGGCCGGGGCGGCCATCGTGCTGATGCACACCAGGGGACGGCCGGCGGAGATGGCGGCGCTGGCCGAGTACCGCGACGTGACGGGCGAAATCGCCGCGGAGCTGCGGCAGGCGATGGCGCGGGCGGCTGACGCCGGAATCGAGGAGGCCTCGGTGATCCTCGACCCGGGGGTCGGCTTCGCCAAGCGTGCGGCGCATTCCTACGAGGCGCTGGCCGGGCTTGGAGCGCTCGCGGCGCTCGGGCGTCCGATCCTATGCGGGCCGTCGCGCAAGTCGTTCCTGACGGCGGCGCTGGGGGAGCGGGAGCCGTCGGAGCGGGAGTGGGGCACGGCGGCGGCGGTGGCGGCGAGCGTCCTGCTGGGCGCGCATATTGTCCGGGTCCACGG
>JAYTEJ010000198.1:0-1859 GCA_043735365.1 Acidobacteriota bacterium | reverse complement strand
GGTTGTCCTCGAAGACGTTGTCGTCGGAGAACATGTAATGCAACCCGTAGCGCAGGTCGCGCGCGACGTTGCGCAGCGTCACCCCATGGGGCGACGACTGAATGTAGAGGCCGTCGCGCGAGTACTGGATCGAATTGTCGGTGAGCCGGAACCCATCGGTGTGAAACACGTGAATGCCCGACCCCTGCTCGCCAGGCGCCAGCTTCGCCATGCCGGTGATCGTGCAGTGATCGACGACTGTCCCGTCCGCCTCGCGCAGATAGATTCCGAAGAGCGCGTGGGTGATGCGGCAGTCGCGAACGATCGCGCGACGGGCCGCGATGTGAATGCCGGACGAATCGCGCGACACATCGCCCCCTTCGCGTCCATCGATATCGAAACCTTCGACCTGCACGTCGTCGGCACGGATGCGGACCACGCTGCCGTGGCCGGAGCCGATGAGCCGAGGCCGCCCCCGGCCGATGAAATGCAACGGGCGATCGATCACGAGGTCACCGGTGTAGGTGCCGGGATCGACGTAGACGACGGCGCCTGGCGCGGCCATGTCGACGCGGCGCTGCAGCGGCGAGAGGTCCCCGGCGGCGGGCCGCTGTTCGAGCGGCGCCGGCGTGCCGGTCGCCGCCGCGGGGGCCTGGGCCATCAGCGCGACAAGGACGAGGGAGCCCACCATCAGGCGGACCGGATTGGGGTCGCCTCGGGGGAAGCGACCGGGTCGGCGCGGCGCAGGGCCGCCACGTCCGCCACCCTCGTCTGACGCCAGGCCAGCCACAGCGCGCCAATCAAGAGCAGCAGAATGCCGCCCAGCAGGTAGCTGCCAGCCTTCGGGTACGAGAACACCTCGAAGTTCGCGATCTGCTGGTGGCCGAATATCGGCGGCGTGAATGGCGGGACCTTGACGGCCGCTGTGGGCGCCAGATCGTGCCCGTAGCGATACAGCTTGTAGCCGAAGGTCCACGCCGAAAACCCGCCGAAGTACACGAACAGCACCGTTGCGTCGACCAGCTCCTTGACCGTGCCCAGGACGACGGCCCGCAGCAACAGCAGCGCCAGTCCGCCCAGCACGAACGGCATCCACTTGAACTCGGCGAAGTCCTCGTCGGCGAGGTCGTGCATGCCGATGTAATGATTGAGCAGGTTGATTTCCTGAATGTCCTCCCCGTTGTTGCCGGCCGCCAGCGTGTGGCTGTAGATGTCGAGGCGCAGACCATTCGTATACTGCGGCGCGAACATCGTGAGGTTCCACAGCGGCAGCAGGTTGGCGGCAAGCACCAGTGGCGCCGCCACGATCAGGAGCAGGCGCGGGCCAAGCCCCAGGGGGGCATGAAGAAAACGCGCGCTGCGGGCAAGAGAAGGTGTCATATGCCACTCGAGGCCGGCACGCCGAAGCATGCCGGCCGTCTGCGATGTCAACGGCTACCGGGGTTTCACCAGCAGGTAACCCTGCATCTCCTGGTGGAGCGCCGAGCAGAAATTCGTGCAGTAGTAGGCGTAGACCCCCTTGTGAGTGGCCGTGAAGGTCACCACCTTCGTCTCGCCGGGATCGATGACGAGGTTGATGTTGTAGTCGAGGAGCCCCCAGCCGTGCTGCTCGTCGGTGACCTGTTCGATGTTCGTGATGGCCACGGTGACGAGATCCCCTTCGTTGACCTCGAACGACGTCGGCACGAACGACGAGCGGAGCGCGGCCATCTTCACCGTCACGTGGTTGCCCTGCCGGGTCGCGCCCGCCTGGTTCACGTCCCAGACCGCGAGCGGATGCGTGTTCTCCTCCTTCGGATAGAACTCGATAGGATGGATCTTGTCCGCCTTGACGATCTGCGCATAGTGAGGCTCCGGATCCGTGAACGCGTCGTACAGCA
>JAYTEJ010000197.1:0-21093 GCA_043735365.1 Acidobacteriota bacterium | reverse complement strand
GCTAAGGGCCCGTCAGGGAATAACTGCACCATTCTGGCCGCCGATGCGTCCCGCCGGGCGTCGTTGCTCGGCGCTCGCATACGTCGAGTATGCTCGCTTCTCGCGCCTCGCCGGGCGGGCGCCTCGACACCCAGAGATGGCACAGTTATTCCCTGACGGGCCCTAAGCTTGCTGTCGTGGCGGCGCGTCGACTGCTTGGAACCGCGGGCTGGAGCGTTCCCCGCGCCGGCGCGGCGGCCGTCCCCGGCGAGGGGACGCACCTGCAGCGCTATGGGTGCGTCTTCGACAACACCGCCAGCGGCGCGGCGCTCGAGAACGCCCTCGCACTGCGGGCGGCCCTCGGTCTCTCAGGTCAGCGTCGGTGACCCTTGCGCGGCTGGGAAAAGGTAGCAATCGGCGCATCGTCGCACCCGCCCCGCGCGCGTCAGCGAATGAGAGGACCACTGCGGCCGAACGCCGAGAAGTCCAGCACCACGCCGGCGTGCCACAGCAGATCGGGCCCGCTATCGAACCTGGTCCGGGAATTGTTGAAATCAGTGCCCCTGAATCCCTGCGGGACCAGCATGGCGTCCACATCGATCCGCAGTGCGCGCGCCGCCCGCCGCCACTTGCCCCTGGGCCAGTTCCGGCCGATGGTCAACGGCGTCAGCGACGCGGTGAACGGCGTCAAGACCAGACGGGTGAAGGGGGAGAAGCGGTCGCCTGACAGGAACATCACCCCGCCCCCGCCGCCCGCCTCCAGTGCCCGGTGCAGCCTCAGGAGATAGACGACGCTGAACGGCCGGACGCGCACGACGCCGTGGTTGTCGTCGAGGTCGTCATTCAGATCCTTGAAGCGGCGGTCACTGGCCCGGCTGTAGAAGTTGCCGAACCGCACGTGGATCGTCCCGCTGAGCGGCGGGCCGTCGGGATCGCAGCGCGGGCGCTCCCGACTGGAGTCGTGAACGCAGGCCACCGGCACGGAGAATACCGGACCCGTGAACGGGCCGGGACCGCTCAACTCCTCCAGCCACGACAGAAACGACGCCTCGGCCGGCGCCGCCCGGAACAGGCCGGCAGCCATGCATGCCACGAAAATCAATCTGCGCACGTGCACCTCCGGGTCAAGGGTCCGGACGAGACAGGTCCGGGGTTGGACCGGCCGCCGTGAACACGCTCTCGACAATGCCGGCCGGGACGAAGCCCGGATCGTCTACGTGCACGATCCGGTTCCGCGGCGGCGCCAGCCCCGGGCAGAACAGCAGCCGGTCGGCCGGCGTCGCGCCGATGACGTAGCAGCGGGCGCCGAAATAGCTGCCGCGCGGCGCGGTGCTGTGCCAGAGAATTCGGTACGGCGCCTCGTTCATCAGCACCGCGGAGAGGACGACAATCACCAGCGCCACCAGTCCGCCCCTCCGGCCCGGCCGGCCGAGCGCGCGCCGCAGCCGCACTACCCGGAGCAATCCGGCACCCAGCGTCACGAACAGCATCGTCAGCACCGCGCGGTAGAGAATCTTTTCGTCGGCGTTGGCCGGCCCCAGGCGCCAGAGCACGTCGTCCGGCCCTGAGCTGACGTTGGTGGACCAGGCGTTGATCAACTCGGAGAACCGCCACGCCGCCACGCCCAGCGCCGCGGCCCCTGCCGTCGCCAGCCCCTGCGCCAGCGTCGACGGTTCGTCGAGCGACAGGATCGCCGCGAGACGCCCGGTTCGAGTGCCGACGTCCCCCGCCAGGCGCGCGATGGCCGGCGCCTTGGTCAGCACCCGGCCGCTGAAATCCACGATCCGCACCGCCACGAGTGCCGCGGCGGCATAGGCGATCGGCGCGACCAGGGATTTCCCGCCCCAGATGAAGTACTGCAGCGGCGGCTCCGCACCGAACGCGCCGGCGCGCCCCATGGTGTTGTTGAACGCCGCGGAAACGATCCATCCGAGCGTCCAGACGGCGCCGAGCGCGGCGCCGCCGAGCGCCGTCCACTGCCAGCTCCGGCCGCCGCGGCGCACGCGGCTCGACCTCTCCCCGCGCGCCTCGTCCGCTTCCTGGGCACCGAGCGCCGCGGCCATGTCGCTCGCGGACTGGAACCGCGACGACGGATTTGACGCCAGGCCGCGTTCGATGACATCGGCGAGCGCCCGCGGCACGCGCGGCTCGACATCGTCTGCCCGCGGCGCGCTGCGCATCGAGGCCGCGTAGGCGCTGAGGCCGTCGCCGGACGGGAACGGCCGGCGGCCGGTCGTCATCTCGAACAGGATGACGGCGAGGCTGTAGAGGTCGCTGCGCTCGTCGACATCGCCCCCGAGGCGCTGCTCGGGAGACATGTACGGCGGCGTTCCGGCCATCACGTTCCGCGGCGGTGAAGCCCCTGCGCTCGTCCGTGTCGTCGCCAGGGTGGTCAGCGCGGTGGCGATGCCGAAGTCGAGGATCTTGATGCCGCCGCGCGGCGTGACCTGAATGTTCGCGGGCTTGAGATCGCGGTGGACGACGCCGCTGGCGTGCGCGGCGGCCAGCGCCTCGGCAATCTCCCGTCCGATGGCCACCGCCCGCGCCGGCGCCAGCGCTCCGCGCTTGAGCAGCGCCGCCAGCGTTTCGCCGGGGACGTACTCCATCACGATGAACGGGCGGCCGGCGTGCTCGACGACGTCGTAGATGGCGGCGACGTGGGGATGGGTGATGCGGGCGGCGGCTCGCGCTTCGCGCACCACCGAATCCCGAAGGTCGGGTGCGGCTCCTTCGGGCGTGAGCAGGCACTTCAAGGCGACGGAGCGATCGAGGCGAGGGTCGCGGCCGAGAAAGACCTCTCCCATGCCTCCGCGCCCGAGGTGGTCGAGGAGGACGTACGGACCGACCTGGCTGCCCAATGGCAGGCCGGGATCGCCGTCGCCCGCTGAGCCCTCGCGGCTCGAAGCCATCGTCGTGTTCGCCGGGACGAACGTCCCGCGTGCCGCTCCTGTACGCGGTCGCCGACCGCGCGTCATAGTACGTCGCCGCCGTCAGGGGTGTAAAGCGTGGCTGTCCGTGGGATGCATTGCGGAAAGCCCGGGCTTGTGGCAAGGTTGTGCCGCCCGTGAGCAAGGATCATCATCCCGCCGGCGAGCCGGAGCGCTTCCTCAACTGCCCGACGTGCAATGCCGTCGCGGCAAAGGAGGAAACACTCGGACGGACGGTGGTCTACGTGATCTGCGGTGCGTGCGGGGAGCGCTGGACCATTTCCGAACGCCGCAAGAGCGGCCGCGAGCCCGGTCGCGCGCCGCGCTTCGGCCCCGCCGGAAAGTAGCGCGGCGCGGCGGCCGCGCCCGGCGTCATGCTACTTTCCGAAGCTCGCCTTCAGCCGATCCGCGACGAATTGTTCCGCATCCCTGGCTTTCGCGACCACGGCCCCCATGCCGAAGAACTCGTGGGTGACGCCGTCGTAGTTGCGCGCCTCGACCTCGACCCCGGCCTTCTTCAGACGCTCCGCCAGCGTCTGGCCGTCCGAGCGCAGGGGGTCGATGGCGGCGGTGACGATGGTGGTGGGAGGCAGGGCCTTGAGGTTTGCGTTGACCAGATCGATCCGTGGATCCTTGCGGTCCGCGGCTGACCGCAGGTACTTGTCGAAGAACCACTCCATCATCGGCTTGTTCAACGGCTTCGCGGCGGCGTTCTGACGGTAGGACTCGGTGTCGGTGTTGCCGCCCGCAATCGGGTAGACCGACATCACGTGCACCGGCGCCTGCATGCCGGTGTCGCGCGCCGCGATTGCGACCGCGACCGCCAGGCCGCCACCGGCGCTCTCGCCCCCGACGGCAATCTTCTTCGGATCACCGTGGAGCTCGGCGGCATTCTTCACCACCCACGCGTAGGCGGCGACGGCGTCGTCATGCGCGGCCGGGAACGTGTGCTCGGGCCCCTGCCGGTAGTCCACGGAAACGACGATGCAGTTGGCCAGCGTAACCAGGGCCCGCGGCGAGGCGTCGTAGACGTCCTTGTTGGCGATGACCCAGCCGCCGCCGTGGAAATAGACGAGCACGGGAAACGGTCCCTCGCCCGCGGGAGAGTAGATGCGCGCCGGAATCGCCCCCGCGGCGCCGGGAATGGTGCGGTCCTGCACCTTGCCGACCGGCTGAGGTGCGGTGGATTTCCCCTGCGCCTTGAGCACCGCCTTGGCGGCATCCGCGGGCGTCGGCTGTTTGCGCGCGTCGACGGCGGAGAGCTCGGTGATCGGCTTGCCGCCGAGCGTGGCCAGTTTGTCCAGCACGGCTTTCATCTCGGCGTCGGGCGTGGGGGCGGTCTGGGCGGCGGCCATCGCGGCGGCGGCCAGTACGAACGCAGCAGTAGCTGTCTTCCACATTATGTAAACTCCTGACGTGACTGGGTAACAGAGAGGCGAAAAAACGATTGTGGCAACTAGGGCAATGCGAGGTGCGCGGCGGGCGCGGACTCTCCGGCGACGAGGTCCGCGGACTGCTCCGTGAGGTGACGGACAGTGAAGCCGTCGCGACTGTCGCCTTCGGCGGCGAACCAGAGATCGCCCTGTGCCGTCACCAGCACCGCCCGATAACGCGGACCGTCGGCGGCAGCGTCCGAAACGATGCCGATGAGCTGAGGCAGTAACGGAGGAGGTGGAGCGACTTCGACTGGACGCCGTCTGTCGAGTGCTGCTGAAGGGGTCGCGGATGGGCGTCCTTCAGTCATGTCGAAGGCGAACGGATTCCTCGGAGGCGTGCTGAGGGCGGCAGCAGGGCGCCACGGCCCCTGCTGCCGCAGGCGCGGAATCTCCAGGGCCATGGGCACGGGAGCATCGACGCGGACCGCTGGCCGAGGCTGCTCATCAGGGCGCTGCGCCGCGGCGGCCGCGGCGATCAGGACCGCCAGCCCGCCCACCGCAATGGCCAACCGCGTTCGTGGGGAGATGAGACGGAAGGAGCCGGCGGGTGCCGGCTCCTTCCGTCCGGAGAGAACGTTCACGTCGGCGTTACGCCTTGGTGATGACGCCGTTGACACCCGAGGGGAAGAATCCTCCGGAGCTGGTGCCGCCGGCATAGACGATCTTCAGCACTTCGCCGGGCGTGCGGACGACGCTGAGGCCGTTGCCGTCGACGAAGAAGAGCCGGCCGTTGGTGTTGCCAATCGTCGGAATCGCCTTCGGGTCGACCTGCGGGACCGGCAGCGCCGCGCGCGAGACGAGCGACCGCAGTACCCCGGCGTGCTGGGCTTCAGTCAGCGCAATCCGCGCCGCCGCGCTGAGGATTTGCGAGCTGTCGATGAGCGGTGCCGCACCGCCGTAGGCGCTGACGCCGACGTCCTCGAAGATCGCCGCGACGGTGAGGAACTCCGCCTGGTTCTTGAAGCCGACGCCGAGCGCGTCGAGGTTGATGTCGGGCTTGGCGACCGCTTCACCCTTGAGCGCGGCGCGCAGGAAATTGACGTGCGCCTGCTCGTCGATGGTGATCTGCTGGGCGACGAACCCGGTGAAGTCGTCGAGCGACACCTTGGCGCCGCCGACCGTCGCCCCCGCCCGCCCCTTGCCGGTGACACCGATGCCGGCCTCCGAGATGCGCTGGCCGGTGCTGGCGACGCTGTAGAACTCGGCCTCGAGGTACTCGAGGTTGAGCGCGAAGTTGAGGATGTCGATGTCGGTGATACCGTCGGCCTTGAGATTCACCGAACCGGGCAGGGCGGCGACGCCTGCGACGGCAAACGCTCCCATGGCCATCTTCTTGGCGAACTCACGGCGGTGCAGCGGATTGTTGACGAGACTCTTCAGTGCTTCGGCTTTGGACACAGGCGGCTCCTTGGTGGACGAGTGCACGACGACGGTCAGGTTGCAGATCGCAGGTCGACGGTCAGGCGTGTGAGTCACGAAATGACATTCGCGTTGAAGTTGTGCAAGGGCAGCGCCAGCACGAAGAGCAGTCACCACGTAGGCGTAACCGACTCAAGCGAGTACGCGGGGGTCTTATGGCCGGGCTGTGTTTCGCTACAGCACCGTCGCCGGGAGCGTCGGGTGAACGGCGGACGGCGCTGTAGGAATCCTCCTACTTCAGTCGGCGCCAGCGCTCTCCGCTCCTGTAAACTGATTGGGCATGGCTGGCTTGACTGCAGATGTCGGACGGCTTCAGGAAGTGCTCGACGCGGCGACTCTTGGCGTGTGGGAAGTCGATCTGACGTCACTCAGCCTTATCTGTTCCGCGCAGTGCAAGGCGAACTTCGGCCGCCCGGCCGACGAGCCATTCACCTATGCCGACCTGTTCGCGGCAATTCATGCCGACGATCGGCTGCGCGTCGCAGACGCAGTCAACCGCGCCTGCACAGGTAACGGCGTCTACCAGGCCGAGTATAGGGTTCGCTGGCCAGACGGCGCACAACGCACTGGATCTCGGCGCGGGGCACCCTCGAGCGCGTCGACGGCCGGAACGTCCGCCTGATGGGAGTCACGATGGACGTCACCGCCCACAACGCGACGTTCGAGGCGGAGCGGGCCGCCAGGGAGCTGTCCGACCGGCTGATCGAGAGTAGCGCCGACTGCATCAAGGTGCTGGACCTCTCGGGCCGGATCCTCTGGGTCAGCCCCGCCGGGCTGAGGCTGCTCGAGGCGTCTTCCAGCGATCTCGTCGGCCGGTTGTGGACGGCGTTCTGGACGGGAGACGCGCGCGTGCTCGTGCGCCGGGCGATTGCCGCTGCGGTCCGCGGCGAGACGGGGCGGTTCGAAGCCAGATCGCGCACGCCCGGGGGGACGGACAAGTGGTGGGACGTCCACGTCACGCCGGTGCGCGGCGCCGATGGCGCGCCCGAACGCCTGCTGGCGGTGTCGCGTGACATCACCGAACGCAAGGGGCTCGAAGCCGCGCTGCTCGGCGCGTGCGAGGGCCTCGAGGAGCGGGTGAGCCAGCGGACGGCCGAGCTCCAGGCGCTCGGCGGACGCCTCGAGATCGTACGTGAGGAGGAGCGCGTGCGGCTGGCGCGCGAGCTGCACGACGAGCTGGGGCAGACACTCACGGCGCTGAAGCTGGACGTCCGCGTCGTGCGGCGTGCCGTGAACGGCCGGCGCGGCTTGCCGGAGACCGTCGCCTCCAGCCTGCGCGACATGGAGTCGCTGCTCGACGACGCTCTCCTCGCCATCGAGCGTATCGTCACCGAGCTGCGTCCCGCGGTGCTCGACGAGCTCGGATTCTGTGCCGCGGCAGAGTGGCACGTGCAGCAGTTCGCGGCGCGCTCCGGGATCGCGGCGTCGTTCAGCTGCCCGGAGGACCTGGAGGTGGGCGATCCGGCGGCGACGACGCTCTTCCGGGTCCTGCAGGAGGCGCTCACCAACGTCGCCCGCCACGCGGGCGCCGATCGGGTGTGCGTCAGCATGGTGCGCAGCGGCGACGGCTTCGAGCTCGAGATCACCGACAACGGCTGCGGCCTGTCCGCGGATCGGCGGTCGGCCGTCACCTATGGGCTTCTCGGTATGGAGGAGCGGGTCCGCGCCGTCGGTGGCCGGCTGATCCTCGCGGCCCCTGCCGGGTCCGGCACGCGCGTCGTGGCGCACATCCCCCAGCAGGCGGCTTCGTGAGCCGGCCCCCCGGCCCACGCCCGCGCCGCATCCGGATCGCCATCGCCGACGACCACCCGATCGTCCGGCGCGGCTTGCGCCATCTCGTCGAGCACGACTGCGAGGTGGTGGCGGAAGCCGACTCCGGCGATGCGATCATCGCACTGGCGGCCGACTGCGACTGCGACGTGTTCGTGATCGACCTGGCGATGCCAGGACCGGGAGGGTTGTCGGTGCTCAAGGCCCTCAGAGCTCTGCGCCCGCAGGTCCCCGTCCTGGTCCTCAGCGTCTCGCCCGAAGATCAGTTCGCGCTACGGGCGATCAAGAGCGGGGCGGCGGGCTACCTGACCAAGCGCAGCGCTCCTGATGAGCTGATCGACGCGATCACCCGGATCGCGAGCGGCGGGCTCTATGTCAGCAACGCGATTGGCCGCCAGATGACAGAGGAGATGATGCGCCCGCCGCAGCGGACCGGCGCCCCGTCCAACCGGTTGTCGGATCGCGAGTTCGAGGTCCTGTCGATGTTCGCGGCGGGGGAATCGGTCACCGCCATCGGCGCCCGTCTGGGGTTGTCTGTGAAGACGGTGAGCACCTATCGCCAGCGGCTGATGGTCAAGCTCGACCTGCCGAATACCGCCGCGCTCATCAAATTCGCCCTCGAGCACGGCATCCTTGAGTCCTAGGAAAAAGTCGGCCCCGCGGTCCACGCTGTCGATCGAACGGGCGGCGATCCGGCTGCTGGCCGCCGCCGTTGCCGGCAGCGCCACCGCACTCTGGCTGGTGCCGTCCCGCACCGGCTGGTGGTTCCGTGGCCTGGCGGGCTGGGATGCCGCGTCGCTGGTGCTGTGCCTGTTCGCCTGGCACATCATCCTGCGCGCCGATGCCTCAGAGACGCGGCGCCGGGCCGGCGCCGACGATCCCGGCCATCGGCCGGTCTTCTTCATTGCCATTGTCTCGAGTTTGGTGAGCCTGTTTGCCGCCGGCGCCGCGCTGCGCATGGTCAAGGCGCTGCCGCCCGGCAGTCAAGCGATCTGGACGACGTGCGCGATCGCGGCGATCGCGCTGTCCTGGACCCTCACCCACACGTCCTACACACTGCGTTACGCGCATCTTTACTATCGCGGCGGCGAGGCGGCCGACGGCAAGGACTGCTGCCTGGACTTTCCCGGCGCGGCGCCGCCGGCGGACATCGACTTCGCCTACGTCGCCTTCACGATTGGCATGACCTTCCAGGTCTCGGATGTCCAGGTGACGACCACCGAGATGCGCAGCGAAGTGCTGGTGCACTCACTGTTGTCGTTCGTCTACAACACCACGATTCTCGCGCTCGCCCTCAACATGATCATCGGGCTGCTGTCATAGCGGCGCCGCGGGCCGGGCCGCGCCGATCAAGGAATCGCTGTGAACGGCTCGCCTGCGGGCACGAAGCGAACGGGCACGTCGGTCAGAAAGAGCCGCAGCCAGTCGGCGACCTCCCGCATCCCGTGGTCTTCGGACATCATGTGGCCGAGGATGATCATCCCGCGCGGCCGTCCGGCGGCGGCCGCGTCCATCGCGAACTCGGCGTTGCCTCCCGCCTCGCTGGTTTCGCCCCCGACGACGACGTCCACCTCCGAGGTCAACGTCGGAATCCCGTAGCCCGGTCCCAGGGCGACGCGCGTCACCTGCATGTCGGGGTCGCCGACCACCCGGAGGGCGTGGTCGCCAAGCCGCCTGGCGACCTCCGCCGCCAGCGCCCGCAGCGTCGTCTGGGGCAGAACGTAGATGCCCCTGGCGTCCGGCGACGCGTAGGCGGCCCAGCCGAGCGTGCGCGCCGAGCCAGCGACCAGCGGATCCGGCCGCAGCGCGTGCGCATGATCGTGAAACCGCCAGACGATGAGATCGTTGGCGGCGATGAAACGCTGCTTGGCGAGGTAGACCGGGTCCGACTCGAGGCCGGTGGTGAGATCCTTGTCGTTGTAGAAGGTCGGCTCGTGGGTGACCACGAAGTTCGTCCCGGCCGCCGCGGCGCGGCGCAGCACGTCGAAGGTCGACATGCCGGTGGTGGCGATGCCGCGGACGACGCCGTCGGGGTTGCCGGCCTTGAAGGTGTCGCGCGTCTCGGTGCGCCAGGTGATGCCCTGCTCCGAGAGCCGCTGCCGGATGCGGGCGACGAGCTGCTGGCCGGTCATACGGCGGGCCTCCAGTACGGATCGCCGGTGGCGATCGCCTCGACCGGGACATCCGGCAGCAGCGCTCGCAGCCAGGCCGCGCAGGCGCGCATGCCCGGCTCCTCCGAGACGATGCGCCCCACCGCAATCAACGACCGCGGCGCACCGGCCGAGGCGGTGTCGGCGACGTACTCGACGGCTTCCCACTCCCGCGGCTCGCCGCTCAGGATCAGGTCCGCGTGCGGAAGGTTGGCCACGGTGCTGGCGAGGTCGGTGGCGCCGGCACTGACGAACACCCGACGGACAGGCGCGTCGAGGGTGCCGACCACGCGCATGCCGCCGCGCATCTGCAGCCGCGCGCCGACGTCCCGCGCCACCGCGCCGAGGGTGGTGGGGGGGATGGAGTAGAGACGCTCGTTGTCGCCGTCGCGCACCGACCACCCCAGCGTCCCGGCCAGCGCCCGGGGCAGCTCGGCCGGCTGCCGCGCCAGCCAGTGGTCGTAGAAGCGCCAGACGACGAGGTGATGTTCGGCGATGAACGCCTGCTTGGCCAGGAAGACCGGGTCCGTGGCCCGCGGGCCGGGGTCGTCGCTGGTCGCATAGAACAGCGGTTCGTGGGTGATGACGAGATTCCGCCCCGCCGCCGCGGCCTTCTGCAGCACGCCGAGCGTCGCCATCGCGGTGGTGGCGATGCCGGTGACCACGTGATCGGGATCGCCAGCCTTGAAGGTGTCGACGGTCTGCTCTCGCCAGGGGACGCCGGCCGCCGCCTGGATACGCGCCACGACCTCGCGCGCGGCCAGGCCGGGCGGCGCCGGACGCTTCCATCCCGCGGACAGCAGCGTGCCGGCGCTGGCGGCGACGAACGCCCGTCTCGACAGACCATGCGGTGGGTGGGTCATGTTTCTCGGACTCCTCCTTGCGGCGCGCCAGGCGCCGCCTCGCCGAACAGCTTAACAGGTCGGCCCCGACAACGCAGGAGGCCCGAAACCGATTCCGCTGGACGACCCCACCGGGCTGTGACAACCTCAAATTCTCCCCTGGATTCAGCGACTCGTGCACGCGGGCCGCCGTCAGGGCGACGGCCGCGCGACGGTTTCACCGCGAGAACGGAGCTGACCATGAAACGACTGGTGATGTGGATGCTGAGCGTGGCGCTGTTCGTCCCCGCGGCGAGTCCCGCCCTTGCCGCACCGCAGGCGGATCAGCACGACCACGGTGCCCCTGCGGGCCGGCTCGGCGCTGTCCACTTTCCGACCTCGTGCACACCGGCGGCGCAGCCGGCGTTCGACCGCGGCGTTGCGCTGCTTCATTCCTTCTGGTTCTCCGCCGCCATCGAGTCGTTCAAGACCGCGCTTGCCGCCGATCCCCGCTGCGTGATGGCGCAGTGGGGTACCGCGATGAGCTGGTGGGGCAATCCGTTCGCCGGCTTCCGTTCGCCGCAGGGGCTGACCGCCGGCCTGGCCGCCACCGATGCCGCCCGGGCCGGCGGCGCCGGCACCGATCGCGAAAAGGCCTACGTCAGCGCCGTCGATCTGCTCTTCCGCGAGGCGGCCACGACCGATCAGCGCGTCCGCACGCTGGCCTACGAACAGGCGATGGCGGCGCTGACGGCGCGGTATCCGGACGACATCGAGGCACGGATCTTCTACGCCGTGGCGCTGGATCAGACGGCGCTGCCTACCGACAAGACCTACGCCAATCAGCTCAAGGCGGCGGCCATCCTCGAGGATGAGTTCACGCGACAGCCGGAACATCCGGGGCTGGCCCATTACATCATCCACAGCTTCGACGTCCCGGCGCTGGCCCCGCGCGCCCTCGACGCCGCCCGCCGCTACGCGAAGATCGCGCCCGACGCGCCGCACGCGCTGCACATGCCGTCGCACACCTTCACCCGGGTCGGCTCCTGGCAGGAGTCCATCGACACCAACATCGCCTCGGCGGCCGCCGCGCGCAAGGCCAACTCCGCCGCCGAGGAGCTCCATGCTCTCGACTACGAGGTCTATGCCTACCTGCAGACGGCGCAGGACGCCGCCGCGAAGCGGACCATTGACGGTACCGCCGCGCCGGGCGAGAGGTTGGCGCAGCCGGGGGCCGGGAATGCCGCGCCGCCGCCCGCCGGCTATTACGCGCTGGCGGCGATGCCGGCGCGCTACGCCCTCGAGCGGGCCGCATGGGCCGAGGCCGCGGCGCTGACGCCGCGCCAGACCGCCTTTGGCTGGGCCGACGCGGTGACGTACTTTGCCCGGGCGCTCGGCGCCGCCCGCAGCGGCCACCCCGAAGCCGCCGGGCCCGACCTCGATCGGCTGGCGGCGCTGCGGGAGACCCTCGAGGCGGCGCACGACAGCTACTGGGCCGGGCAGGTGGACATCCAGCGCCGCGTCGCGACCGCGTGGGTCGCGCTCGCGGAAAGCCGGAAGGAGGCCGCGCTGGCGATGATGCGCGAGGCGGCCGACATGGAGGATGCGACGGAGAAATCCGCCGTCACCCCGGGTCCTCTGAAGCCGGCGCGTGAACTGCTGGGTGAAATGCTGCTGCAGCTGCAGCAGCCAGGACCGGCGCTGACTGCCTTCGAAGCAACCATGGCGAAGGAGCCGAACCGCTTCCGCGCCACCTATGGCGCGGCGCGCGCCGCCGCCGCCGCGGGCGAGCGCCAGAAGGCCTCGGGCTATTACAGACGGGTGCTGGAGATTGCCAGAGCGGGCGATTCTGAGGGACGGCCGGAGCTCGCGGAAGCGCGCACCGCCCTGAAGTAAGCAGACGGTGCGGGGAGGGAGGGCCGCCCTCCCCGCCTTCGGCCTAGGCCTTGAGGATATCCTCCCAGCCCTTGCGGTACTCGCGGCGGATGAACCGATCCGCTTCCGGCGCGTTGCTGGCGCGCAGGTTCTTGTAGTCCCACTCGATCTTCTTCCCGGCCCGGTAGGCGACGTTGCCGAGGTGATTGGCCTCGGTCGTCCAGCCGGAGTACTGGAAGTTCGAGCCGGGCACCGGCCCATTGCCCTTCGCGTAGTTGACCCACTCGACCCAATGGCCCGGCGAGCGCGGCAGGGTTTCCGGGGGCGTCTGGAAGTCTTTGAACTTCTCTTCCGGCAGCAGCTTGCCGTTGCCGAGCAGCATCCCCTTCTCGCCGATGAACAGCTGCGACCGTCCGCCCCAGGCCGGCACCCAGCCGGGCGGCTTGCTGTCGCCCTGGTGCCACACCAGCTTCACCGGCGGCGCGCCGGACGCCGACGCCGGGTACTCGTAGACCACCGTCATCGTCGCCGGGGCAAGTTCTTTGTGCGCGACCGGTCCGTTCGGCGAGGTCGCTTCGATGGTCAGCGGCTGCCGGATGTCGAGGACGGTGTAGGGCACGTCGTTGTCGTGGCTGCCGAGATCGCTCATCGTGCCGTTGCCGACGTCCCACCAGCGGTACCAGCGCGGACCGGGGAAGTAGGTCTCGTGATACGGCCGCGCCGGCGCCGGGCCCAGCCACAAATCGAAATGGTTGGCCGGCGGAATCGGCATCTCTTCCTTGAACCGGTCCACGATCTGGACGCCCTTGTAGAAGCCGTGCGGCTTGTCGAACTTCTCCGCCGAGGCGGCGTCCTGCAGCCCCCAGGCGCGGTCGGCCCAGACGTGCACTTCACGCACCGGGCCGATGGCCCCGGTCATCAGGATTTCCTTGATCGTGCGGCGGGCGGGGGAGGCATGCCCCTGGTTGCCCATCTGCGTGGACAGCTTCGGATATTTCGCCGCGGTCTCGCGGATCAGCCGCGCTTCCCAGATGTTGTAGGTGAGCGGCTTTTCGCAGTAGACGTGCTTGCCGTGGGTCAGCGCCAGGTAGGTCGCAAAGGCGTGCGTATGCTCCGCGGTGGCGACGACGACGGCGTCGAACGCGTCCGGCTTGTCGAACACCCGCCGCAGATCGTTGTAGGTCGCGGCCTTCGGAAAGCGCAGCGCCGCTGCGTCCACCGCCTCCTGGTTGACGTCGCAGAGCACGACGACGTTCTCGTTGGGGTGGGGACCGGTGCCGGGCTCGCTGCTGCGGCCGCTGCCCCCGGGCGACAGCGTCAGCTCGCTGAGGCTCGCATTGGCGCGGCCGCCGCAGGCGATGAAGGCGATGTCCAGCTTGCTGTTGAGATTCTGGCCGCGCAGCAGCGCCGGCGCGGCGCCGAAGGCCCCGGCCGCCGCCAGCGCGGTGCCGACGAACTCTCGGCGGGTCACGCCAGCGGCGCGCCGCTCTGTGGTAATCCTGCTATCCGGCTTCTTCATTGAACGCCCTCGGGTTGTCGATGGGATGCGTGCGCGCATTCTGACCCATCGACCGCGGGGCGTCAACGCCGGCCGGCAGCGCTACCCGGAGTGTTTGCCCCGCCGCGCGATTGTCTCCCTGAGCAACGCCAGCGCCGAGGCGTCGCTTGCGGCCGGGCCGCCGACCGAGACCACGATCGCCTCAGAGCCGCTGACGGCGCCGGCATTCCAGTCGCCCATGGATTGCTCGACGAACCCCTTGGTGCCGCCGCTGTCGGCGTCGCTGACCTTCCGGAAGCCCGGTGCCCCGCTGTGCGGCTCGTGGTAGCGCGCCGGGACGACCTGGATCATCGCGCTGGTGTCGCCGGAAGCGGTCCACTGGCAGCCGCTACCCATCGCCGCGTCATGCCCCGCCGACAGCGTCGCGCCGACATACTTCTTGAGCTCGGCCGGTGTGAACAGCTTGCACTGCGGATTGTTCGCCGCCTCGACCTTGTCCTCGCCGCTCAGCGCCGCCGCCGTCTTCTGCGCCTCGCTCTGCGCGCTCGGGCCGCCGCAGGCCGCGAGCAGGCCCGCGAGCACGCAGTAACCAAGATGTGTCGTTCGCATGTGTCCCTTTCCTGATCCAGCGGGCGCGCGTTACGCGCCCTTGTCGGCTTTGCAGCCCGGCAATGTAGAGCTCGAATTGATGATCGTCAGCGGATCGCTCGACAGGCCGCCGTCGCTGGCGACGCGGTAACGGACGTGCAGCTCTCCCAGCACGAAGTTGATGACATCGGCGACCGGCCGTGGAATCAGGTAGCCGACGCCGCCCGACATGCTGATGACGATGGTGGCCTCCTTGCAGGGAATCATGCCCAGATCGGATCCCTTGAACAGGCCGGCGGAGGAGTTCAGCGCGAAGTAGGGGCCGGTCGCGAAGCCAAAGGCGCCGACGCCGAACACGACTTTCATCTGGTGCGAGATATTCACGCCGCTGGCGGCAATGGAAACGCCGCCGGCGGTCTCCATCAGCGTCTGCCGCTGTGAAAAACCGGTCGGAGCGAAGACCCCCCACTTCTTGTCGGCGTAGCCGATCTTGAACCCGCCACGGAAGGTATAGTCGCCGGTCGCGGTCAGCGTTGAATTCCGGACGCCCAGCGCCGTCTTGATGATCATCTGCTGCCGCATCGTCAGGGCCAGCGGCACCGGCCCGCCGAGAACAGGAATGCTGAAGTCGATCGGCGACTGCAGCCGGCCGTTGACGTTGGCGCGCATGCCGACGTCGGTGCCCGCCTCGAACTGCAGGGTGAGCCCGGCGGCGCCGGTCAGTTCGAGGTTGGCCTCCTCCAGGTGGCCGTCGCCGGTGATGCGCAGGTGAGCCTCGAGGTTGGGCTTGGCGAGGTGCACCAGGGCCTCGACCCGCATCTTCAGGCCGCCGCCGTCGGAAGTGGCCTGCACACCGACGCCGCGCGAGTCTGCCGTCGGTACGACCTTGAAGTGCACGAGGTTGGAGACGTCGGGCGTGGGCGCCGGCGCCGGCTGGGTCTGGGCCTGGAAGGCCACCGGCGTCGCCTCGACGCCGCCATCCAGCGGCCAAGCCTCGGCGGATTCCTTCGCCGGGATCACCAGGCCGGGCAGATCGGGTGCGGTGTAGGCGATCGCCTCGCCGAAGTCGATCGGCATCGCGACCGTGATATCCGCCTGGCGAATGACGTCGGTGATGAGGACCGGCCCCACCGTGACGGAGAGATTGTCGCCGTCCTTCCGCAGGTCGAGCACCCGGCCGACGGCGCGATTGGTCAGAAAGAGGATCTTGCCTTCGGCGAGCTCGTCGGCGTGGGGGGCGTGGGCGTTGATGGTCCATGTCAGCCCCGTGGGGCTCAGCGCCCGCACGGCTTCGGCACCGCCGCCGACGATGACGACGGCCGGCTGGTAGGCGACCGATGTGTCGGGAACCGGAGCCATGCCGTACTTGAGCTCCGCCGCGGTAAGCTCGCTCTTCTTCGCCTGATGGATCCCAGGCGCCGGGGGGGCAGGGCGGCGGCAGCCGCCGGCCAGGGCGGCCGCGATGCAGAGGCCGGTCAGCACCGCCCGGGAGCGGACGCTCACGGGCGCCTCGATGGTGTGGTTGAGCACTGTCTTCGAGGAGGGCCGCCGCGGCGCGATATTGCCTCGGCCGGGCAGCTAATATTCGCCCCGATTCGACGCTCTTCCTCAACGACGCATGAAACGAACGATTGCCGTCGTCCTTTCGATCGTGGTGCTGGCCGCGGCCGGATACCTGATGGTGCGCGGACGTCCGGGCCGTTCGCCAGCCGCCGGCACGGTTCCACCGACGCCGGCGGAGGGCGCCGCTTCCAGCGGTGCGTCACCGGATGCCGCCTCAGGTCAGGTGCCGGCGGCGTCCCGGCCGGGATCCGCGCCGGACACGGCCACGAGCATTCCTGCCGCCCGGTTCAACCTCGCGTCGCCGGAGTTCGGCGGCCACATCGAGTCGGTCAGCTCCGAGGCGGACAAGGAGGATCACGCCGCCATCCACCTGATCGATCGCGGCCAGCGGGTGGACTCCTCGTGGCAGGCGACGGCGACGCCGCCGCAGGAGGTGGTCATCGGCTTCTTCAATCAGCAGTCCGCGCTCGTCGACGCCGTCGTCATCGATCCCAACACCCACACCTTCGTCCGCTGGCCGAAGGACGTCGAGGTCTGGACGTCGATGGAGAGTGCGACGGCCGGTTTCGTCAAGGCGGCGGCGCAGGCCCTCAGCGAGGACGACCGCGAGCAGGAGGTCCGCTTTCCGCCGGTCGAGGCGCGGTTCGTGAAGGTCCGCCTGCTGTCGGTCCACGGCGCCGACGACAGGCCCGTCGGCACGGGAAAGATCAAGGTGATGGAGGCCCAGGCCCCTGGCTATGCGCCGCTGCTCGCGCGCAACCCGGACCTCGGACGGCTGATCTCCGTTCCCGCGCCAGTCGTGCGGACGAGTGCCGCGACGGCTCCGCCGCTGGCAACCGCTGGCGGGGCCGGGGCTTCGTGTAGCCTGGCCGAGGCTCTGCCCGCCCCCCCTGCGCACCAGGCCAGCGCCAAAGTGCTCGTCCTGGCGCGCTCCGATGCGCGATATCCGCCGCTCAAGTACGCGGCGGACACCACCGCGAAGGACCACGCCACCTCGCTCTACGGCCGCCTCGCGATGACCCGGATCGCGCCCGGCGCGGCAAGCCCGATGCTGCTCGATGCCGCCCACGGCTACGACACCGTCGTCCTGTCACAGGTCTGCGACATCGGCACGAGCGTGCCGGAAAGCTTCAAGCGGGCGCTGGTCAACTGGGTCGGGGACGGGCACAAGCTGATCATCCATGACTCGGATTTGTGCGACGCCGATCACGTGCCCGACTACAGCTTCCTGCCCTACCGGTTCTCCACCAGCAATCCCGGCAAGCAGGGAGCCTCGAGCGAGAAGCTGATTTTCGTGGACGAGAACACGCTCGCGAACTCGAACCGCGACAGTCCTGCCTTTCTCGACGTCGATGCCTGGACCGGCAGCCGCACCGACGGCGGTGGCGGCGGCGACGTGCGCAACGAGCTCGGCGACTCGAACACCGTGAAGGACTTCGACGACCACTGGTGCGGATCGCTGATGACCCGGAACGTGCTCAAGGAGAACGGCTTCGTCGAGGCCTACACGCACTACGGGCGCGGGCTGATCGTCTACGACGGCTTCGACTACGACCAGGCCGGCAACCCCCACTATCGCCGGCTGGTCACGAACGAGCTCGCCCAGCCGTTCGCGCCAGACGGGCTGGCCTGCGCGGCGCGGCTCTCCGGCTTTCTCGTCACCACGGACGGCCGACTGCGGAAGCAGGACATGGAGGCCGGGCGCACCTATCGCTATCCGCTCAGCGTGCTGTCGCACCGCGGCTACAAGGGGACGGTCCGGCTCACTGCCGCGGTGGAACCGGCCGATCCGGCGATCACCGCGACGCTCGACCGCGACACCGTCGATGTCGCCGACGCGTCCGTCGTCAGCCTCACCGTCGCCGCCACGGCGGCGGCCACTCCCGCGGAGCGGACGATTGCGGTGCGCGGCGTCGACGCCGACGGCCGCTCGAATCTGCTGTGCCTGCGGCTGAGCGAACGGGTGAGCGGCGCCCTGCGGGTGGTCTCGGCGCTGCCGCGCCCGTCGAAGGCGACGAAGAACATCGAGATCATCCTGGACCTGTCGGGATCGATGAAGCTGCCGCTCGGCAGGAGCACCCGCATCGCCACGGCGCGCAAGGTGCTGCGCGACGTCCTCGCCAGGCTGCCGGATGATTTCAACGTCGGCCTGCGGGTCTATGGCCACCGCTATGGACCGACGCAGCCGCAGACCTGCACCGACTCCGAGCTGGTCGTACCCATTGCCAGGCTCGATCGCGAGCGGCTGCTGAAGGTGATCGATGCGACCCAGCCGCGCGGCGAGACGCCGCTGGTCTACTCGGTGCTGCAGACCGCGGCCGACCTGAAAGCGGCTGGCGGCGGCTCGGTGATCCTGATTACCGACGGGGAGGAAAGCTGCCACGGCGATCCGGCCGCCGCGGCTCGGCAGCTGCAGGCGTCGGGAGTGAATCTCGAGCTCCAGATCCTTGGCTTCACGCTGAACGGGCAGCGGGTCCAGCAGCAGCTGTCGCAGTTCGCCGAGGCCACCGGCGGCCGCTACTACAGCGCCCAGGACGGCGCCTCGCTCGGACGGGCGCTGCTGATGGCGGCCGTCGATTCGGTGCCGTTCACCGTCTTCGACGCCGCCGGCCGCCAGGTCGCCACCGGCCAGAGCGACGGCGAGGCGATCGACCTGCCTCCTGGCGAGTACAAAGTCAGCGTCCAGGCGCCGGACCAGGTCCTCGTCGCCGACCGGGTCACGGTGGCCGCCCGCGGGCAGACGTCGCTGACGCTGGTGTTGAACAACGGGCGACTGGAGATTCGTCGATGACCTCGGCGGCCGCGGCAGCGGACCAGGCCGTCGGCGCGCCGACGGGGCCCGGCGGGCGCTAGCGCTCCGGAAGGGCGCCTCCGCGGCGGCTGTGCGGTGGTCTACAATGCGGAGGTGACCCTCCACGGCTGTTGATCCGGATGAATCTGGCGAGCTCAGGTTCCCCGGGCGGTCCCCGCACTGCGCGTCGCTCTGCCGTCGCTCCTGTTCGCACGGCCGCCGCGGCGGTCGTCCTCGCGGCCGCGCTGGCCGCGGCGGTTCCGGCTGCGGCGCAGGCCCAGGCGCCGCCCCCCGCCAGCTGCGACGAGGTCAAACACGACCCCCTGCCGGCGTGGCCGGATTCGGCCGAGACGTCCAAGCGGCTGACCGACTGCGGTTACGCCCTGACCCACGACGGCGACTACGCGCGCGCGGCCACGGTCTTTGCCGCCGCGCTCGACATGGCCCGGCGGCGTGCCGATCGAGCAGCGGAAGCCGTCGCGCTCGATGGCTACGGCCTGTCGCTCGGCACCCTCGGCCAGCTCGACAAGGCTGAAACCCTCCTCAAACAAAGCTTCATCATCAGCGAGGAGCTCGCCGACAAGGACGGCATGGCGGAGGCCTCGAGCCAGCTCGGGCACATCCGCAATGTCCAGGCGCGCTACGACGAAGCGCGCGACTATCACCTCCGCAGCTATAGTCTCTGGGAATCGATCGGCAGCCTGCACGGCATGGCGGTCGCCCTGAACAACGTCGGCGCCATGTACCGGGCGGTCGGCGACAATGCGACCGCCGCGGACTACTACCAGCGCAGCCTCGAGGCGCTGCAGACGCTCGGCGATCGCCGCCGCAGCGCCACCGTCATCGACAACCTGGCGCGCAACGCGCGCGTGCTCGGCGACTACGCGGCCGGACGGGCCCTGGCGCTGCAGGCGCTGGCGATTCGCGAGGAGTTCAAGGACCGCGAGGGCATCGGACGGAGCCTGACGTCGCTCTCCGAGAACGAACGCGCGGAAGGCAACTACACCGCCGCCCTCGACTCGCTGCGCCGCAGCCTCGACATCTTCACCGCTGTCGGCAACGTCCATGCGATCGCCGAGACGCTCAACAACGTCGCGGTCGTCTACGAAGCCCAGGGCAACTACGCGCAGGCGGCGTCGTACCTGCGCCGTTCGCTCGCCCTCAACGACGCCAAGGTCGGGAGCGCCTCGCTCACGGTGGAAATCGACACGCACCTCGGCGAGGTGCTCTTCCGGGAAGGGCAGCCCGCCCGGGCGCTGCAGCCGCTCGAGCGCGGCATCGCGCTCGGCGACGCCTCCGGCCTCACGCTCCAGGCGGCCGAGGCGCGCCTCGCCGCGGCCCGCGTCTATGCGTCGCTGGGGCAGATGCAGCGTGCCGAAGATGCGCTCCGGCAGGTGCTGACGTTTCGCCAGGCCACCGGCGATCGCAGCGGCCGCGCCGAGGCGCTGATCGTCATGTCCGACGTCGAGCTGCGACGCCGGCGCCCGGCGGCGGCGCTCGAGTCGGCACAGGAGGCGCTGGGCCTCGCCGAGGCGATGGACCTCGTCGACGCCGAATGGCTGGCCTTGACGGCGATGGGGCGCGCCGATGCCGCGCTCGGCCGCCGCGGCGACGCGCGCGCCGCCTTCGACCGCGCCATCGCGGTCGTCGAAGACCTGCGCGATCAGAACCCCGGCGGGGAAGAAGTCCGGCGTCAGTTCTTTGCCGACCGCCTCGCGCCCTATCAGGAGCAGATCACGCTGTCGCTCGCCGGCTCCGGCGCCGATGCCGCCGCCTTTGACGTCGCCGAACGCTCGCGCGCGCGGGCGCTGCTCGACATCATCCGCAGCGATCGCGTGCCGATCACCAAAGCGATGAGCGTCGAGGAGCGCACCCGGGAGGTGAAGCTCCGGACCTCGTTGACCTCGGCCAACAGCGAAGTGCTGCTCGCCGCCGCCGCCGCGGCCCCGGATGCGTCCCGCCTGGCGGCACTGAAGCGGAAGCGCGACGGGCGGCGGGTCGAGTATCAGGATTTCCAGGCGCATCTCTACGCGGTCCATCCCGAGCTGCAGGTGAACCGCGGCGCGGTGCCGGTCATTCGCGCCGCCGAGGCGGTGCGGCTGCTGCCCGGTCCCGCCGCGGCGATTGTCGAGTTCGTCACGACCCACGATCGGATGCACGCCTTCGTCATCACCACCTCCGGCATCCACGTCGTGCGTCTGACGTCGGGAACCGGGGAGCTCGATCGCCAGGTGCATCGGTTCCGGGAACAACTCGCCCGGCGCGACCTGCGGGCC
>JAYTEJ010000196.1:0-5198 GCA_043735365.1 Acidobacteriota bacterium | reverse complement strand
CCGCGGTCACCAGGCTCGCCGCCGCGGCGCGGGCGCGCGTCGCCGGGTCCGCACCCTTCCCGCCCTTGCCCGGGGTGGCGGCGGTCGCCTCCAGCTGCGCGGCGCCGAGCGGCTCGACGAAGGTGACCGCTTCACCGGCCGCAGGCCGCGGGTCCGGCGGCGCATCCGCGGGGGCGGGCTCGTCCTCGACCGGCGGCGGCTTCACCGCCACGGTCCCCACCAGGTACGCCGGCGCCAGCAGCTCGCGGTTCGGGGGCGCCGCCATCCCCGGCGCCAGCGTCACCGCATAGATCTGCACCCGATCGAGCACGCTCGGGCCGCCGCCGTTGAGATTGCCGGGGGGCAGGACGAAGTGCAGCCGGGCCTCTCCCCCTGCCCGCCGGGCCTCGAGCGCGGTCGGCGCGCCGGGCACCAGCCGCAGCGGCGCCAGCGGCGCCCCCTTCTTGCCGCAGGCACCCACGACCAGCGATACGATCAGCACGACGCGCCAGGCCCGCTTCATCACAGGATGTAGCGCGACAGATCTTCGTTGCCGACGATGTCGGCGAGCATCCGGTCGACGTAGGGCTCGTCGATGGTGACCGACTTGTCGGCGAGATCCGGCGCCTCGAACGACACCTCGTCGAGCAGACGCTCCATCACGGTATGCAGCCGCCGGGCGCCGATGTTCTCGGTGCGGTCGTTGACCCGCGTGGCAAAGTCGGCAATCCGTTCGATCGCCCCCGCAGTGAAGCGGATCGTCACCCCTTCGGTCGAGAGCAGCGCGGTGTACTGCTTGATCAGGGCGCTCTTCGGCTCGGTGAGGATGCGGACGAAGTCCTCGCGGCCGAGCGCCTCGAGCTCGACCCGAATCGGGAAGCGGCCCTGCAGCTCCGGGATCAGGTCGGACGGCTTCGAGACGTGGAACGCCCCCGCGGCAATGAACAGGATGTGGTCGGTCTTGACCATCCCGTGCTTGGTGTTGACGGTGGTGCCTTCGACGATCGGCAGGATGTCCCGCTGCACCCCCTCGCGGCTGACGTCCGGCCCCTGACTGCCCTCGCGGCCGGCGACCTTGTCGATCTCGTCGATGAAGATGATGCCCGCCTGCTGCACCCGGTCGACCGCGGCGCGGGCGACGCTGTCCATGTCCACCAGCTTGTGCTCCTCTTCCTGGGTCAGCGCCTGGAGCGCTTCCGGAATGCGCAGGGTGCGCTTCCGGGTGCGCCCCTGGAAAAGGCCGGGCAGCATGTCCTTCATGTTGATGTCGACCTCCTCGACGGAGGTGCCGGCGATGATCTCGAAGGACGGAAACCCCTTCTCCCGCACCTCGATCTCGACCTGCTTGTGATCGAGACGGCCGGCGCGGAGCTGGTCGCGGAGTTTCTCGCGGGTCCGCTGCGCCTGCTCGCGGGTGGAGGCGGCCTGCTCGTCGTGGACGTCGGCCGCCGGCAGCGGCGGCAGCAGCAGGTCGAGCACCCGCTCCTCGGCCGCCTGCCGCGCCCGCTCGCGGACCTCGACGAGGCGCTCCTCGCGCACCATGTCGACGCCGAGCTCCACCAGATCGCGGACCATCGATTCGACGTCGCGCCCGACGTAGCCAACTTCGGTGAACTTCGACGCCTCGACCTTGATGAACGGCGACTGGGCCAGCCGCGCCAGGCGGCGCGCGATCTCGGTCTTGCCGACGCCGGTCGGGCCAATCATCAGGATGTTCTTCGGCGCGATCTCCTCGGCGATGTCGGCGGGCAGCTGCTGCCGGCGCATGCGGTTGCGCAGCGCGATGGCGACGGCGCGCTTGGCCATCCCCTGGCCAATCACGTGCTTGTCGAGCTCGGCGACGATCTGGCGCGGGGTCAGCGCCTCGGTCGTCGACGCGGTGCTCTCTGGAAGGTAGATAGCCATGCGTTCAAAGCGACTCGATGGTCAGCCGGGCGTTGGTATAGATGCAGATACCGGCGGCGATTTCCATCGCCTGCGAGGCAATCGCCCGGGCGTCGAGCGCGGTATGGAGGGCCAGCGCCTTGGCCGCCGCCAGCGCATACGCGCCCCCCGACCCAATCGCGATGATGCCGTCGTCCGGCTCGATCAAATCGCCCGTGCCGGAGAGCAGGAACGTGGACTGCGGATCCATGACGATCAGCATCGCCTCGAGGCGGCGCAGCAGGCGGTCGGTGCGCCAGTCCTTGGCGAGCTCGACGGCCGAGCGCTCGAGGTTGCCGCGGTACTGCTCCAGCTTGGCCTCGAAGCGCGAGAACAGCGCGAACGAATCGGCCGCGGATCCGGCAAAGCCGGCGAGAATGCGGTCGTTGTAGAGGCGACGAATCTTGCGCGCCGATTGCTTGACCACGGTGTCGCCGAACGTCACCTGACCGTCGCTGGCCATGACAGCCTGCCCGTTGTGCCGCACCGCAAGGACCGTGGTCGCGTGGAACATCGTCAAAAAGCCAGTGTATCAAACGGGGGTTCCGCGGGGTTCTACTGGGTTCCGCTGGGTTCTGCGGGGTTCGGTTCCGCGGGGTTCTGCGGGGTTCGGTTCCGCGGGGTTCGAGTTCTGCGGGGTTTGAGCGGTGCGGGGACTCTGCCGGGCTTGTGCGTCTTCCACTGGCGTCACGGTGTCCGCAGCTTCGGACGATTTGGCCAGGGAAGGGGACACCGGGGCCCGGAGATGAGGAGTAACATGACGGAATCAGGCCTGTTTGGGGGTTCCGGTCTGGCAGCCTCGTTGCTTTGTCCTTCAGGCAGACGCGGGTCCATCTAGGGAGCTGACATGATTCGCCATAAATTGACGATTGGATTGATGGCCGTGGCGCTGGCCGTCGGGACGGGGCCGGTGTGGGCCGGGCAGCGCAGCGCGCCGGACGCGCAGGCGGGATCGCGGACGTCGAACGGCGATACCGTCGGCTCGGCGGTGCCGCGCGACAGCGGCGGCGGCTCGTCCGCGGGCGCGTCGAGCTCGGGCGGCGGATTCTCGTCCGGCTCGAACGCGGAGGTGCCGGGCGGGTGGATGTCGAGCGCACCGGCGCGCCAGGCGCAGCCCGCGCCGCGGTCCGAAATCGCGGAGCAGCGCCGCGGCGGCGGGGGCGGTGCGAAGACCGGCCAGGCGGTGCCGCGCGGCTCGGCCGGGAGCGGCGGCAGCACGGCGTCGAGCTCCGGAGCGCGCGACGGCGGCCGCGATCGCGGCGACGGGCGCTCGACGCCCACCTACAGCCGTCCGCGCGACGGCCGCGAGGTGCAGGGGACCGCGGTCGAACGCCGCGGCGCGGTGCGCGGCGGGGGCGGGGGCGCCTATTACCCCGGCGTCATCTACGACCCTTACTACTCGTACTTCTACAATCCGTACTACAGTCGGTCTTCCAGCTACTGGAGCCCTTACGGCTATGGCTTCGGCCTCGGCTACTTCGCCTACGACCCGTTCCTGTCCGGCGGCTACGGCGGCGGCCCGTATGGTGGCTATCCGTACGGCGGCTACGGCGGCTACGACCCCTATCAGGGCAGCTACGGCCAGGGCGGCTACGGCTCGGCAGGGCAGTATCGCGGCGTCGGTTCGATCCGCCTGAAAGTGAAGCCCTCCGACGCCCAGGTCTACGTCGATGGCTATTACACCGGCGTGGTGGACAGCTTCGACGGCGCGTTCCAGCGCCTCACGATCGAGGCCGGAGCGCACAAAGTCGAAGTCCGGGCCGACGGCTACGAGCCGGTGCAGGTTGACGTGATGGTGCTGCCGGACGAGACCGTCACCTACAAGGGCGAGCTCAAGCGGATCCACTGACGCGCGCTCAGCGGCCGGCGCCCCCGCGGCGGGGGCGCCGCGCCACCATCACCAGATAGACCGGCAGACCGAGCCCGATGATCGCCAGCCCGGCCAGCGCCGGCCGGCCGTTCCTGACAATCTCGTTCACCACCATCGCCAGGCTCGCCAGCACGAAGATCCCCGGCGCCCACGGATAACCCCACGTCCGGAACGCCCGCTCCGCGCCGCGCTCGCGCGGCCGCAGGACGAACAACGACGCCACCCCGACCCCGGCGAAGAGCACCACCGCAAAGCCGGTGTAGCTCACCAACTGCGACATCGACCCGCACAGCACCAGCACCCCGCTCCAGATGCCCTGCGCCGCAATCGCCACCGCCGGCGTGCGGAAGCGCGGATGCACCCGCGCCGCCGCCGGCACGAACAGACCGTCCCGGGCCATCGCGAAGTAGACGCGCGGCCCCGCCAGGGTCATGGCGCTGAGGCTGGCGCTGAGGCTGACAATGGTGAAGATCGCCACCAGGTTGCCGGCGGCAAAGCCAAAGAGACGCTCCGCGACGACGTCGAGCAGCCGGCCGCTGCCCTGGCCGGCGAGTTCCGCGACCGGCATCGCGAACAGATAGAGGGCGTTCAGCGCCACGTAGATGAGGATCACCGCCAGCGTCCCCAGCCCCAGCGCCAGCGGCACGTTGCGGCCCGGATCGCGCACCTCCTCGGCGACGTAGGCCGCCGCATTCCAGCCCGAGTAGGTGAACATCACCGGAACCAGGGCCAGCAGCATGCCGGAGATCGGCGCGGCGCCGCCGGCGATGATGCCAGCGGCGTCCCCGGAGCCGAGGGTGAACCCGAGAGCAATAATCATCACCAGCGCCGCGGTCTTGAATCCGGCGAGCAGATTCTGCAGCAGGCTGCCCGGGCCGAGGCCGCGGATGTGGATGAGCGTCAGGATGGCGATCGCCGCCAGCGCCACCAGCGCCCGGGGAGAGACCACCAGCGGCACCAGCGGCAAGGGCAGCGTCACCAGCGGCGCGGCGCTGCCGGCAGCGGGCACGAAGCGGCCGACGTACTCCGCCAGCGCCACCGCGCTCGCCGCCACCGCGCCGGAGAAGCCGGCGACGAACGACGTCCATCCGGTCAGGAATGCCGCCGCCGGGCCGAACGCGTCGCGCAGGTAGACATACTCGCCGCCGGCATGGGGGCGCATCGCCGCCAGCTCCGCATACGCCATCGCCCCCACAAACGCCAGCGCGCCGCCGCCGACCCACACCGCCAGCATCGCGGTGCCGTGCGGCACCATCTGCGCGACGATCACCGGCACGAAAAAGATACCGCCGCCGATGACATTGGAGATGACGATGGCAGAGGCGTCGAAGGGGCCGAGGCGGCGCTCCAGTGCCGGGGCCGGAAGCGGCGGCGCGGCGGAGTCCGGGAGGGGGCTGCGCACGACCTGCGCTAGTGCGTCAGCAGC
>JAYTEJ010000195.1:0-8503 GCA_043735365.1 Acidobacteriota bacterium | reverse complement strand
TCGGGGGCGGCAAGGGCGATGACGCTGTAATCGTCCGACAGGCGCGTGTTGGAGATCACCGCGGCATCGACGTCGACGGGCATAGGCGAAGTATACACTGGCGCCATGCGCTTCCTGCGGATGGGCACCAACTCGCTCCTCGCCGGCGCGCTCGGTGCGGCCTACCTGACGGTGCTGGTGCTGCAGCTCAATCCGCAGATCCCGATCCTCTCGGCGACCACCTGGCGCTGGTACGTCACCCTCGGCATGCTCTACGGCCTGCACCTGGCGGTGACCTTCTACGTCGTCATCGTCATCCGCGAGTTCTTCGCGCTCGACCCGTTTTCGCCCGGATGGGCGAGCGTGCGCATGCTCGCCTGGATGGGGGCGTCGGCGGCGGCGGTGGCGGCGACGCTGATGTGGCTCAACGTCCGCGGTTTCGGCGCCGCGCTCACCGACGAGGCGGCGTGGCGGATGACGGCGGGGGCGGTGGCGACGTCGGCGTCCGCGGTGGTGCTGCTGGCGATCGCGGTGGCGCACTATTCCTTCGGCCGCCGCGGCAGCCGGGTCGGCGCCTCGCTCTTCGTGCTGGCCGCCTGTGGGTCGCTGGCGCTGCCGCTGGCGGCGCGCGGCAGCGCGGTGCCGGTCGCGGCCGCCATCCCGCCGGTTGGCCCCGATGCCCCCACGCCGGCGCCGCCGCCCGACGGGCCGCGCGTGCTGATGCTGCTGCTCGACGGCGCCTCGATGGACTACATCCTGCCGCGCGTCGCCGAGGGACGGCTGCCGGGGTTCGCGCGGCTGCTCGATCGCGGCGCGGTCATCGATCTGGCGACTACCCGGCCCACCCAGCCCGACCCGGTGTGGGCCGCGGTGGCCACCGGGATGTATCCCTCGAAGAACGGCATCCGCTCGGCAGGCTCCTACTACGCGCGCGGCGATGACCGCGCCGTCGATCTGCTGCCGGATCGCTGTCTCTCGAACATGCTGGTGCACCTCGGGTTCATCAGGAATCAGCCCAACCAGTCGGGCGTCTGGCATGCCCGGCCGCTGTGGTCGATTGTCTCCGACGCCGGGCTGCCGGTCGCGGTGGTGCGCTGGCCGCTGACCTACCCGGCGGCGCCGGTGCGCGGGGTGTTGATCAGCGATCGGTTCCTGCAGGTGTCGGGCTCGATCGCGGAGTTCGACGGCGCGGCCTGGCCGGCGGCGGTGCTGCCGCAGCTGCAGACGGTGCTGACGGCGGCGGAGGCGTCGCCGCGGCCCGGGGACACCGCCCCGCTGCTGCCGTCCGAGGGACCCGAGGGCGCGGCGCTCCGGCCGGATCGCTTTTACGCCGCGGCGCTCGCCGCCGTGGCGCCAGGGGTCGACGCCCGCTTCACCGCGCTGCGCTACGACGGTCTCGACGTCGTCGGTCACTACTATTTGAGCGCCGGCCAGAGCCGTACCTTCCGCGATCCGCAGGACGACGAGCTGCGGCGGCCACTACAGATCCTCGACGACTACTACGCCTACATCGACGGCGAGATCGACGCCGCGGCCTCGCGCCTCCGTCCGGAGGATCTGCTGGTCGTCGTCTCCGGCTTCGGGATGCAGCCGCTCGATCCGATCAAGCGCGTCCTCGGCCGGCTGCTCGGCGATCCTGACTTCACCGGCACCCACGAGCGCGCCCCCGACGGCTTCATGCTGGCCTACGGCGGGCCGGTCGAGCCAGGCCGGCGCCCCCGCGGCTCGATCGTCGATGTCGCACCCACCGTGCTCTATTATTTGGGCCTCCCCATCGCCCGCGACATGGACGGCTTCGCCCGCGCCGATCTCTTCAAGCGGGCCTACACCGCCGAGCGGCCGATCGTCTTCATCCCCAGTTACAGTCGGTGAACCTTGTTTAACGGTTCCGCGAGGTTCCACCGGGTTCCGCTGGGTTCTGCGAGGTTCAGTTCTGCGGGGTTCACGCAGGGTTCGTGATACGATAAAACCCTCTTTAACGGCTTCCCTGAGAGGAGGCCAAGAGGTGATGTTCGTGAACGTGTCCCGTCTCTGTCTGCTGCGGCGTCCGCCGCGTGTCGCTGCCTCCGCTCCTTGCCTTTCCGTTCGGAGTGTTCCATGCCGCTGGTAATGGATGGCGACCGCATGGCCCGGGCGCTGACGCGCATCGCCCACGAGATTCTCGAGCGCAACCGCGGCCTCGACGAGATTGCGCTGGTCGGCATCCGCACCCGCGGCGTGCCGCTGGCGAGGCGTCTCGCCCGCGCCCTCCACGACATCAACGGTGACGACGTCCCCACCGGCGCGCTCGACATCACCCTGTATCGCGACGACCTGATGCGGCATCCGGTCGGGCCGCAGCCGGTGGTACGCCGCACCGAGATCCCGTTCTCCATCGACAACCGCAAGATCCTGCTGGTGGACGACGTTCTCTACACCGGCCGCACCATCCGCGCCGCGCTCGACGCGCTCATCGACTTCGGACGGCCGCGCGCCATCCAGCTGATCGTCCTCGTCGACCGCGGCCACCGCGAGCTGCCGATCAAGGCGGATTACGTCGGCAAGAACCTGCCGACCTCGTCGAAGCAGAGCATCCAGGTGCGGCTGCAGGAGATCGACGGCGCCGACGAAGTGGTTCTGGAGGAAGGCGTATGATCACCGAAGCGCCCGCCGCCGCCGCCCTCGCCTCGCGCCACCTGCTCGGCATCGCCGGGCTCGACGCCGCCGAGATCAGCCTGATCCTCGACACCGCCGTGGCGATGAAGGAGATCGGCGGCCGCGCCATCAAGAAGGTGCCGACCCTGCGCGGCCGCACCGTCGTCAATCTCTTCTTCGAGCCGAGCACGCGGACCCGGACGTCGTTCGAAATCGCCGAGAAGCGGCTGAGCGCCGACACCCTCAGCATCGCCACCGCCACCTCCAGCGTCACCAAGGGGGAGAGCCTGCTCGACACGGTCCGCAACCTCGAGGCGATGTCGCCCGACATGATCGTCATGCGCCATGCCTCGTCCGGCGCGCCGCACCTGCTGGCGCGCACCTGCCGCTCGGCGATCATCAACGCCGGCGACGGCATGCACGAGCACCCGACGCAGGCGCTGCTCGATGCCTTTACCATCCGCGAACACAAAGGCCGGCTCGCCGGGCTCAAGATCGCCATCGTCGGCGACCTGCTGCACAGCCGCGTGCTGCGCTCGAACGTGCTGCTGCTGAAGACGATGGGGGCCGAGGTCTGGGCGTGCGGCCCGGCGACGCTGATGCCGGCGGGCCTCGATCGGTTCGGCGTGCGCCGGACAACCTCGGTGGAGGCGGCGGTGGAGGGGGCGGACGTGGTGATGATGCTCCGCATCCAGCACGAGCGGATGCACGGCCACTTCATTCCCTCGGTGCGCGAGTACTTCTCGCTCTTCGGCCTGACGCCGGAACGCATGAAACGGGCGAGGCCCGATGCCATCGTGATGCATCCGGGCCCGATGAACCGCGGCGTCGAAATCGATTCCGACGTCGCCGACGGGCCGGGCTCGGTGATTCTCGAGCAGGTCGCCAATGGCGTGGCGGTCCGCATGGCCGTCCTCTATCTGCTGTCGGGCCGCGAGGCCGGCGGCCCGCTCGATGAGCATTGAAAGTAGCCGACTGATGAAACTGCTGCTGAAGGGAGGCCGGGTCGTCGATCCGGTCAACGGGCGGGATGGCGCGTTCGACGTGCTGGTGGAGGACGGCCGCATCGGGCGGGTCGGGCGCGATCTGCCGGTGGAGGGCGCCGAGGTCTTCGAGCTCAAACGGGGCTGGATCGTCTCGCCGGGGCTCATCGACATCCATGTCCACCTGCGCGAGCCGGGTCAGGAGCACAAGGAGACGGTGGCGACCGGCACCCGGTCGGCGGTGGCCGGCGGCTTCACCGCCGTGGCCTGCATGCCGAACACCGATCCGGTCAACGACCACGCCGGCATCACCCAGTTCATTCTCAAGAAGGCGGCCGAGGCCGGCCTGGCGCGGGTCTATCCGATCGGCGCGGTGTCGATTGGATCGGCGGGCGAGCAGCTCGCCGAGCTGGGGGAGCAGAAGGCCGCGGGGTGCGTGGCGTTCACGGACGATGGCCGGCCGGTGGCGACGGCGCTGCTGATGCGGCGGGCGCTCGAGTATGCCGGCATGCTCGGCGTGGCGGTGATTGACCACTGCGAGGACCCGTCGCTCAAGGCCGACGGGGTGGCGCACGAAGGCTACTTCGCGTCGCAGCTCGGGCTGCGCGGCATTCCCGGCGAGGCCGAGTCGATCATGGTCGAGCGCGACGTCTCGCTGGCGGAGCTGGCCCAGGCACACGTCCACATCGCGCACATGAGCGCGCGGCAGTCGCTGCGCGCGGTGCGGGCGGGCAAGGAGCGCGGCGTCCGCGTCACCTGCGAGGTCTCACCGCACCACTTCACCCTGACCGACGAGGCGCTCGACGGCCCGGTGAAGTACGACACCAACCTGAAGATGAACCCGCCGCTGCGGGAAGCGGCGGATCGGGACGCGATGCTCGAGGGCATCGCCGACGGCAGCGTCGACGTCATCGCCACCGACCACGCGCCGCACCACGCCGACGAGAAGATGGTCGAGTTCGACCGCGCCCCGTTCGGCATCGTCGGCCTCGAGACCGCGGTGTCGATCGTCTTCGACCGGCTGGTGCACAGCGGCCGCATCCCGGTACGGCGGATGATCGAGCTGCTGTCGGTGAACCCGGCGGCGGTGATGCACTTGCCGGGCGGGGCGCTGACCGAGGGCGCGGCGGCCGACATCACCATTCTCGATCCCGACGCCGCGGTGACGATCCGGGCCGCCGGGTTGCAGTCCAAGTCCCGGAATACTCCGTTCGAGGGGTGGCAGCTGCGCGGCGGCGTGGTCGCCACCATCGTTGGCGGCCGCGTGCTCTACCGCGCTGCGGGCGCGTGAAGGACACGCGCCTGATTCATTCGTCGGCTTTACGGCAAAGAGGCCTTGAATACGTGACACGACATGATGACCCGCGCCGCCGGGCGCTGAAGACGCTCCAGGATCTCGAAGTCCTGATGCGCGACGGCCATTTCGACTATGGCAATGGCTTTCACGGACGGCTCTACCTGAACCCGCATCAGCTGTTCCGCCATCCCTCCACGATCTGGCGGCTCGCCCAGGATCTCCTCGATATCCTGCCGGCCGACCTCCTCGCCTCGACCGACGTCGTCGCCGGCCCCGCCACCGGCGGCGCGTTGCTGGCGCACACCCTCGCGGGCCTGCTCGACGGCCGCCGCGCGCTGACCCACCCACCGTGCAGCTTCGCGCCGATCACCTGCGACGAGCACGGCTTCTCGCTGCGCGGGTTCTACGCCAGGCACCTGCAGGGACAACGGGTGCTGCTGGCGGACGACGTCCGCAACACCGGGAAGACGTTCCAGCGCTGCGCGGAGCTGGTCACCGAGGCGGGAGGGACGGTGATCGCGACCGCCGAGATCTGCGACCGGATGGAGGCGATCGCCGAGGTGGATGCGCCGAACTTCGCGCTGGCCGAATATCCGGCGCCCGAGAACTATCCGGCGACGGAGTGCCCGATGTGCCAGGCGGGTGAGGCGATCACGACGTTCTGAGAACCGTCCAGGCGACAGAGAAAATCAGTTACCGCATTCCGACGTTCTATCTCAACGGCATGCGCGGAAGGCCGTCAAGGGGCGCCCCGTATCTTCCTGAGCGCGTCCTGCATGGCACGGACTCGACCCGGATACTTCGCGGCGAGGTTGCGGGTCTCGCCGGGGTCCTTCGACAGGTCGTAGAGTTGCGGCTCCGGGTCGTTCCCCAGCTCGATGTTGGTCTGGACGTTCTTCTTCGGACCCTTCCCTGGGGCGATGTACTTCCACGCCCTCTGGCGAAGGGCGAGCGACCCCCCCTGTTCGACCAGCGTCCGCCGCCCCACCTTCGATTCGCCCAGCAGCGCCGAAAGTATGTTGACGCTGTCGGGTCCGGCGCCGGGCGGCACCGCCTGCGACGCCAGCGCGGCGAGTGAGGCGAGCAGGTCCACCTGTGAGACCAGCGCGTCCGAGCGGCCGCGTTTCACCCGGCCGGGCCAGCGGGTGATGAACGGCACCCGGGTGCCCGACTCGAAGATGCTGTACTTCCCGCCGCGGAACGGTCCCCCCGGCTTGTGGCCGCCGGAGAGCTCCACCGCCTGGTCCTGATACCCGTCGTCCAGCACCGGGCCGTTGTCGCTGGTGAAGATCACGAGAGTGTTGTCCGCGAGGTGGAACCGATCGAGCGCGGCCATGACCTCGCCGACCGACCAGTCCGCCTGGAGGATGGCGTCGCCGCGCGGCCCGAGGCCGCTGGCGCCGACGAAGCGGGGATGCGGCATGCGCGGGACGTGCGGGTCGTGGAGCGCGAAGTAGAGGAAGAACGGTTTCGCCTGGTGCGCCTCGATGAACTGCACCGCACGCGAGGTGAAGACGTCGGCCATGTCTTCGTCCGTCCACAGCGCGCCGCGGCCGCCGGTCATGTAGCCGATGCGGCTGACACCGTTGACGATGGTCTGATCGTGGCCGTGGCTCGGCTTCATCTTCAGCAGCTCGGGATGCGCCTTGCCGGTCGGCCAGTCGCCGATCGGGGCGTCGTAGCGCACGCCGATGGGGTCCGAGGCGTCGAGCCGGACGACGGTGCGGTTGTCGATGAAGACCGTCGGCACACGATCACCGGTGGCCGCCATGATGAAGGACTCGTCGAAGCCGACATCGTTCGGCCCCGGTGCGATCCCCCGGTTCCAGTCGGGGCCGCCCTTGGGTCCGAGCCCGAGATGCCACTTGCCGACGATGCCGGTGGCGTAGCCGGCCTGCCGCAGCAGCCCCGGCAGCGTCGGCGTCGCGGGATCGATGATCAGCGCGGCGTCGCCGGGAAGAATGCCGGTGCCGGGCTTGCGCCAGGCGTACTGGCCCGTGAGCAGGGCGTAGCGGGACGGCGTGCAGGTCGAGGCCGCGGCGTGGGCGTCGGTGAAGCGCAGGCCGGCGGCCGCCAGTCGGTCGATATTCGGCGTCTTCAGCGCCGTCGCGCCGTACGACGCGACGTCGCCGTAGCCGAGGTCGTCGGCCAGGATCAGCACGATGTTGGGGCGCGGACCGGCGTGTGCCGCCGGAGCGGTGAGCGCCGCGACGGTGCACGCGGCGGTGAGCAGTCGGGAGAGGTCTGGAAGATGCATGATGGGATCGCGCCGGGGGCGCGTGCACACCCTAACACGGGATGCCGCTGCCTGAGATATCGTTGACGCGCGTGCCCCTGCCACAGACCCTGCGGGACAAGACGCTGCCGGAGCGTCTCGATCTCCTGTACCACGACTACAACCAGCCCGACGCGGCGAGCGATCCGATCTACCGGGTCAGGCCGTTTGCCGACCCGGCTGACCGGGAGATCGCCGGCTTCTGCGCCGCGGCGCTGGCCTTCGGCCGGGTGGCGAGCGTGCTGAACTCGATCGATGCGCTGTTCGCGCTGATGGGCCCGCACCCGGCGCAGTTCGTCCGCCGTTTCGAGCCGGAGGCGGCCGGCGCGGCGATGCGCGCCATCGTCCATCGCTGGATCCGCGGCGAGGATCTCGTGGCGCTGCTGTGGATTCTCCGCCAGATGCTCGAGCGGTCGGGATCGATCGAAGGATTTTTTCTCGAGGGCTACGACCCCGGCCACGACGACATCGGCCCGGCCCTCGACAGCTTCTCGACCCGGGCGCTGGCTCTCGACGTCCGGCGGGCCTACGGCCGAACGCCGCGTCGCGCCGGGGTGTGTTATTTCTTTCCCCGGCCCTCGGCCGGCAGTGCCTGCAAGCGGCTGAACCTGTTTTTGCGCTGGATGACGCGCGCGGACGAAGTCGACCTCGGGGTCTGGAGCCGCGTCCCGGCCTCGAAACTGATCGTCCCGCTCGACACCCATGTCATACGGCTGGGGCGCTGTCTGCGACTGACGCGCTATGTCAGCCCGGGCTGGAAGATGGCGGCCGACATTACCGCCGCGCTGCGACGGCTCGATCCGGTGGATCCGGTCCGCTTTGATTTTTCGCTGTGCCACGTCGGGATGATGAATGCCTGCGGCTTTGGCAGAACACAGGGAGATGCACAATGTCCGTTGAAAGGCCTGTGCCGGCCGCGCGGCGGCCGACCTCGCGGCGGCCGGGCGCGCCGTTGAGGGCCGCCCTCCCGCTGCTGCTCGCCGCGGTGGCGGCCGCCGGCGGCTACGCGATTGGCCGGCGCGCCGGCGCTGTGCACGAGGTGCTGTCGGCGCGGCCGGCCCAGGCGCAGGGGCTCGGCTTCGTGCGCGAAGAGCCCTGCGCCGACAAGACCTGCCAGACGCTATGGCTCGGCGCGTCAGCCGACAGCGCCGTCCAGGTCGGCACGCTGACGCTGCCGGCCGAGCGGTGCGAGGAAATCGCCTGGGCGAAGGACGGCCTGCGGGTCGGATTCCTGATCGACGGCTACCGCCTGCGGATCTTCGACGGCTATACGAAGAAACCGATCCGTGAAGTCGATCTGCTCGAGCCTGACGCGGTCAAGGCGTCCCGGTTCGT
>JAYTEJ010000194.1:0-6203 GCA_043735365.1 Acidobacteriota bacterium | reverse complement strand
GGCCACCGGCGAGGCGCTCGGCCATGTCGGCTACTTCGCCGAGCTCATCGACGAGTGGGCGCCCGAAGCGCATGCCGATGAGCGGCTGTTCCGGCTCGGCGCCTCGGTGACCGATGCCATCGCCGGCGGGGCGCCGATTGAGCCGCTGGCGCGGTATTTCGAGTACTGGATTCTTCGCCTGCAGGGAGTGTATCCGGCGCTTGGCGATTGCCCGGGCTGCGGTGAGCCGCTCGGCGGCGGGGCGGTGATGCCGGCGCGCGACGAGATTTTCGTCTGCCGCACTTGCGCGCCGCCCGGCGGGTCGCCCCTCGGGGTCGAGGCGCTGCGGTTTCTGCAGAGCGCCGGGGGCACGGCGCCGGATCGGCTCGAGACCCTGCCGCTGGCCGCGCGCGCGGCGCGCGAGCTGGAAACGGTGCATCGCCGGCTGCTGACCCTGCATCTCGACAAGGATCTCAAGTCGGCACGGGTGCTGCGCGAGATGCGCGGGCCCGGCTGGTAGCGGGCGGCGGATAGCGGCCCGCCGAAGCGGGTGGCGGCCGGCTTGAGCGGCAAGCCAGGAGCGGATAGCGTCTTCAAGAATGGTCACACTGCAGCAGCTCATCTTCAAACTCTCTGAATTCTGGAGCTCCCGCGGGTGTCTGCTGCAGCAGCCGCTCGACATCGAAATGGGCGCCGGCACCATGCATCCGGAGACCTTTCTCCGCGTCCTGGGCCCGGCGCACTGGAACGTCGCCTACGTCCAGCCGTCGCGCCGTCCGGCCGACGGCCGCCTCGGCGAGAACCCCAACCGGCTCTTCCAGCACCAGCAGTTCCAGGTCATTCTCAAGCCCGCGCCCGACGACGTGCAGCACCTCTACCTGCAGAGCCTCGAGGCCTGCGGCATCGACCTGCGCGCCCACGACGTGCGCTTCGAGGAAGACAACTGGGAATCGCCAACGCTCGGGGCCTGGGGCATCGGCTGGCAGGTCCTGTTCGACGGCCAGGAGATCACCCAGTTCACCTACTTCCAGCAGGCCGGCGGCGTCGACCTGGCGCCGATCTCGGTCGAGCTGACCTACGGCCTCGAGCGCTTCGCGATGGCGCTGCAGGACGTGGACAACGTCTTCGACCTGCAGTGGGCGCCGGGGGTGACCTACCGTGAGGTGCGCCACCGCGACGAAGTGGAGCAGTCGAAATACGCCTTCGGCCAGATCGATATGCCGGCCGTCGAGCTGCACGCCCTGCATCGCAACCTCTTCGATCAGTACTACGGCCTGTCGCGGACCCTGCTCCGCAGCGGCCTGGCGCTGCCCGCGCTCGACTACTGTCTCAAGTGCTCCCACATGTTCAATCTGCTCGACGCCAGCGGCGGCATCGGCGTCACCGAGCGGACCGCCTACATCTTGCGGGTGCGCCAGATGGCGGTGGCGATCGCCAAGTACTGGGTTGGCGACCCCGACGCGGTCCCCGCCGCGGGAGCGAAATAGCGATGGACCGCGAACTGCTGATCGAGATCGGCGTCGAGGAGCTGCCGGCGGGCTGGATGCCGGGGCTGAACCGCCAGCTGGCCGAGCGGGTTGCGGCGCGGCTCGCCGAGCTCCGCATCGCCGCTCCCGGGGTGCCGGTCGAAACCTTCAGCACTCCGCGGCGCCTGACCGCGCGCGTCGGCAAGATTGCCGAGCGGCAGGAGGACTTCGACGAGACCGTAAGCGGTCCGCCGGTGTCGGCGGCCCTTGGCGCCGACGGCAAGCCGACCCCGGCGGCTCTCGGCTTCGCCAAAAAGCAGGGAGTGGCGTTCGAGGCGCTCGACCGGGTCAAAACGCCCAAGGGGGAGTACCTCAGCTACCGACGCCATCATCGCGGCAAGAGCGCGGTCGACACCCTGCCGGATCTGCTCGGCGGCGTGCTGCGCGACCTCGCCTTCCCCAAGCAGATGCACTGGGATGCGATGCTGGACGACGGCCGCGGCGAACTGCTCTTCGGCCGGCCGATCCGCTGGCTCCTCTTCCTCTACGGCGGCCGCGTCGTCCCCTTCACCATTGCCCGGACCCCGGGTGCCGCCGGCGCGCAGGTGCAGGAGGTCTCGACCGGGGCGCTGACCTACGGCCACCGGGTGCTCGCGAGCAGCGGCCGCGCCGGCCGGTCGGTGAAGGTGCGCAGCTTCGACGAGTATCGGGCCAAGCTCGCCGAGCATTTCGTCGTCCTCGAGCACTCCGAGCGCCGCGACCGGATCGCGCGCGATCTCGAGGCCCACGCCCGGCGGCTGGGCGGACGGGTGCACCTCAAGGAACACGCCGCGCTGCTCGAGGAAGTGGCCGACCTGGTCGAGTATCCGGGGGTGGTGGCCGGGTTCTACGATCGCGCCTTCCTGGCACTGCCGCAGGAAGTGCTGACCACGACGCTCGTCCATCACCAGCATTACTTTCCGGTGGTCACCGACGGCGGCGAGCTCAAGGAAGCCTTTCTGGCGATCGTCAACACCCGGCCCGCCGACGAGCGGGTCATCGCCAAGAACGCCGAGCGGGTGGTGGCGGCGCGGCTGCGGGACGCGATGTTCTTCTGGGACTCGGACCGCAAGACGACGCTGGAGTCGCGGCTGGAGCGGCTCGACACGCTGCTCTTCCACAAGAAGCTGGGCAGCTATCGCGCCAAGGCCGAGCGGGTCTCGGCGCTGGCCGGATGGCTGGCGGCGGAGGTCCTGGGCGCCGCCGCGGAGGTCGAGCACGCGACCTGGGCCGGGCGTCTGGCGAAGACCGATCTGACGACCGACATGGTGTTCGAGTTCACCGAGCTCCAGGGCACGATGGGCGGCATCTACGCGCGTGAGGAGGGGCTGCCCGAGCAGGTGTGGAAGGCGATCGCCTACCACTACCTGCCGGTGGGGGTCGAGGCGGAAGCACCGCCGACGCGGCGGCAGCTCGGCGCGGCGGCGGTGTCGTGGACCGCGGTCTCGCTCGCCGACAAGCTCGACACCTTCGTCTCGTTGTCGCGGGCAGGGGAGCGGGCGACCGGGTCGCGCGACCCGTTCGGGCTGCGCCGCCAGACGCAGGGCGCCGTGCGGATCCTGATGGACCTGCCGGAGCTGACCGGCATCGACCGGGAGGTGTGGCTCGGTCCGCTGCTGGCGCGGGCGGCGGCGCACGCGCCGGATACGACCGATCGCTGGACGGAGGAGGCGGCCGCGGCGGCGCTGGCCTTCGCGGTCGAGCGGGTGCGCTATGCGCTCGAGCAGCGCGGCTTCGACGGCGCGGTGGTCAAGGCGGCGACCCCGCCGGGAGACGTCAGCCCGCTGCGGGCGCGGCGGGTCGCCGAGGCGCTGCAGGGTATGCGGGCGTCAGAGGACTTCCAGGCGCTCGCCGTCCTCTTCAAGCGGGTCAAGAACATCGCTCCCTCGACGGGCTCGGGACAAGCTCCCTCGACGGGCTCGGGACAGGCTCCCTCGCCAGGCTCGGGACAGGACCGCCCCGACAGCGCGCCGCTCGACCGGGCGGCGCTGACCGAGCCCGCCGAGCTGGCGCTGCTCGAGGCGCTCGACCTGCGCCGGCCCCGCATCGAGCAGGCGGTCGCGAAGAGCGACTACCGCGCCGCATTCATCGACATCGCCGGCCTCCGCGCCGCCGTCGATCGGTTCTTCACCGAGGTGTTCGTGATGGCAGACGACGTGCGGGTCAGAGACGCGCGGCTGAAGCTCATGGCGGATCTGCGCGACCTCATCCTGCATCTCGCGGACATTTCGGAAATCATTCCTCAAACGGAGTAAGCACTCGCATGGCGAAGAAGCTCGCACGGAAGAAGACAGCAGCGGCGTCCGGGATCAGGACGAAGACGAAGGCGACGGCAAAGGCGAAGACCGCCGCCCCGAAGGCTCCGGCCCGGAAGGCCACGGCCGCGAAAGCCACGGCGAAGCCCGCGAAGGGCGCGACGGCCGCCCGGAGCGGCAAGTACGTCTATGCCTTCGGCCGCAAGACGGATGGCAACGGCTCGATGAAGGCGCTGCTCGGCGGCAAGGGCGCCAACCTCGCCGAGATGTGCCGCATCGGCTTGCCGGTGCCGGCCGGGTTCACCATCACCACCGAGGTCTGCACCTATTACTACGCCAACAAGCGGACCTATCCGCCCGAGCTGCGGCGGCAAATGGAGGCCGGGGTCGCGTCGCTCGAACAGCAGAGCGGCAAGAAGTTCGGCGACCTCAAGAACCCGCTGCTCGTCTCGGTGCGCTCGGGCGCCCGCGACTCGATGCCCGGGATGATGGACACGATCCTCAACCTCGGGCTGAACGACCAGACGGTCGAGGCGCTGGCGGCGAAGACCGGCAACGCCCGGTTCGCGTGGGACTGCTACCGCCGCTTCGTGCAGATGTACGGCGACGTCGTCCTCGGCGTCCAGAAGCGCGCCGGCGAGGATGAGGATCCCTTCGAGAGCGTGATCCACGGCCTCAAGCACGAGCGCTACCATTCGGACATCGACGACACCCGGCTGACGGTTGACGACCTCAAGGAGATGGTCGGCCGCTTCAAGGCCCTCATCAAGGAGCGCGCCGGCAAGCAGTTCCCCAGCTCGCCGTGGGATCAGCTCCTCGGCGCCGTTGGCGCCGTCTTCGGCTCCTGGATGAACGACCGCGCCATCGTCTACCGGCGCAAGTACAACATTCCGACCGAGTGGGGCACCGCGGTCAACGTCCAGGCGATGGTCTACGGCAACACCGGCGACGAGTCCGGGTCCGGCGTCGCCTTCACGCGCAATCCGGCCAATGGCGTCAAGGAGTTCTACGGCGAGTTCCTGATCAACGCCCAGGGGGAGGATGTCGTCGCCGGGGTGCGCACCCCGGAACCGGTGGCCGAGCTGAAGAAGCAGATGCCGAAGGCTTACGCCGAGCTCGAGCGCATCCGGCAGACGCTCGAGAAGCACTTCAAGGACGTCCAGGACTTCGAGTTCACCATCGAGAACGGCGTCGTCTACATGCTGCAGACGCGCAACGGCAAGCGCACCGCGATGGCGGCGCTGAAGTTCTCGGTGGACATGTTCAGGGAGAAGCTGATCGACTGGAAGACGGCGGTGCAGCGCAACCCCGCCGACCAGCTCGAGCAGCTGCTCGCCCCGGTGTTCGACCTCGCCGAGGTCGCCAAGGCGCGGGTGATTGCCACCGGGCTGCCGGCCGGGCCGGGCGCGGCCTCGGGCCGGATCTATCTCAACGCCGAGCGCGCCGTGTCGGCCGCCGAGCGCAACGAGAAGGTGCTGCTGGTTCGCGTCGAAACCTCGCCCGAAGATCTGCGCGGCATGATCGCGGCCGAAGGCATTCTCACCGCGCGCGGCGGCGTCTCGTCGCATGCGGCGCTGGTCGCCCGGCAGATGGGCAAGGTCTGCGTCTGCGGCGCGGCCGCCGTGCAGGTCGACTACCAGGCGCGCACCGTCACGGTGGACGGCCAGACCTTCAAGGAAGGGGACTGGATGTCGATCGACGGCACCATCGGCAAGGTCTACGCCGGCCAGGTCAAGGCGGCGCCGTCGGAGATCGTCGCCGGGCTGATCAACGGTGACGAAGCGGCGATGAAGACCGAGAAGTTCCGGAACTTCCAGCAGCTGATGAAGTGGTGCTCGGAGGCGTCGCGGATGAGCGTCCGCACCAACGCCGACACGCCGGAGCAGGCCGCCAACGCCGTCGCCTTCGGCGCCGTCGGCATCGGCCTGACCCGCACCGAGCACATGTTCTTCGAAGGGGACCGTATCGACGCGATGCGGGAGATGATCCTCGCCGAAACGCTCGAGGAGCGGACCGCCGCGCTCGCCAAGCTGCTGCCCTACCAGCGCGACGATTTTGCCGGCATCTTCCGCGCCCTCAAGGGCTACCCGGCGACGATCCGCTTCCTCGATCCGCCGCTGCACGAGTTCCTGCCGCACACCGTGGAGCAGCAGGCCGAACTGGGCCAGAAGATCGGCGTCCCGGCGGCGCGCATCCATCTGCGCGTCGAGCAGCTGCACGAGTTCAACCCGATGCTCGGCTTCCGCGGCTGCCGTCTCGGCATCGGCTACCCCGAGATCTCGGCGATGCAGGCGCGCGCGGTGTTCGAAGCCGCGGCGGAGGTCCAGAAGGAAGGCATCAAGGTCCGGCCCGAGGTCATGATCCCGCTCGTCGGGTTCAAGAAGGAGCTGGACCTGCAGATCGAGGTCGTGCACCAGGCGGCGCGCGACGTCCAGGCAGAGCAGAAGGTCAAGCTCAATTACAT
>JAYTEJ010000193.1:0-1903 GCA_043735365.1 Acidobacteriota bacterium | reverse complement strand
TCCTGGCCGCGGCGCAGGCCTTCGGCCAGGGCTGGGGGCGGATGCGGACGGCGCCGCCGCGCTTCCCGGTGGCGGACAGCTTCGACGGCGCCTTCACTTTCTGCCGCGGCATGTACACCAGCGATCGCCGCGAGGCTGGGGGCATGGGCTGGTGGACCGATTACCCCGATGCCGACATCAACTTCTCCATCCGGCTCTCCGAGCTGACCAAGGTCCGCGTCAGCCATCAGGCGGGCGGCGACCCCAATCACCTCGTGGTCCGGCTGACCGACGACGCGCTCTTCAGCTGTCCGATGATCCAGATGGAAGACGTCGGCACGATGCGCCTGAGCGACGCCGAGGTGATGCGACTGCGCGAATACCTTCTCAAGGGGGGCTTCCTCTACGTCGATGATTTCTGGGGCGAGCGGGCCTGGGAACAGTGGGCGGAGGAGATCGGCCGGGTGCTGCCGGCGGCCGAATACCCGATCCGGGACATCACTCCGCGACACCAGTTGTTCCGGCAGATCTTCGAGGTCGACCATCTGCCGCAGATTCCCTCGATCAACTCCTGGATGCGCTCCGGCGGCGCCACCTCGGAGCGCGGCGAGGAAACGGCGGTGCCGGACATCCGCGGCATCAGCGACCGCAGCGGACGGCTGATGGTGGTGATGACGCACGACACCGACATCTCCGACGCCTGGGAGCGCGAAGGGGAAGACCCGCGCTACTTCTACCAGTTCTCTCCCAACGGCTACGCCGTCGGCATCAACGTCGTCATTTACGCGCTGACGCACTGATCAGCCTCTCGGCTGGCCGCTCGCACCCTGAAGCGGATCTCATTTCACCCACTGCGCCTCGAGGTGAGCCATGCGGCCCGCGGCCCCCGCGGCCCAGCCGACGCGGCCGGGCGCGAAGCTCACCGTGTCGAACCCGGCCGCGGCGGTCGGCCGCCAGGTCCGCCCGTTGTCGTCCGACACATCCATCCCGCTGGGACCCGCGGCGACGAACGAAGCCGCGGTGCCGGGCACCCAGGCCACCACCGAGCGGTATCCGCCGACGCCATGTGAGGCCAGCGTCCATGTCAGGCCGCCGTCGCCCGTGATCGCGGCATTGGCGCCCGCCGTTTGTTCCCGCCGGTAGTCGCCGCCGACGATCACGCCATGCCGGTCGTCGCGGAAGGCAATCGAGAAGATGCCCGCAGATTCTCCAGAGAGCAGCGGGGTCTTGGCAATCGCCCACGAGCGGCCGCCGTCGATCGAACGGAGGACGCGGCTGGCGCCGGTTGCGATCCAGACCCGAGCGCGGCCGCGGACGGCCACGTTGGTGCCGCTTGCCGCGAACGCTCCCTCGCCGGCCAGCGCCACGGGCAGCCGGTCGCCAGGCAGCCGCTTCCACTCACGGCCGCCGTTCTCCGTGCCGAGGACCACAAAGGCTCCGTCGACCGCGTCGCCGACGACGAAGCCGCGGTCGGCAGAGGCAAACGCCATCGCGTCGAGAAAGATTTGCGGGTCGCGGTTGATAAATTGCAGTTGCCAGTGCTCTCCGCCGTCGTCCGTCCGGTAGATGCGGGAGGCGTCGCCAGGTCCGATGCTCAGGGCGAACGCAATCCGATCGCTGATGGCGTCGATATCACGGAAGTCGAGCGCGTCGGCATCGGGAATGACGCGCTGCTGCCACGTATTCCCGGCATCGGTGGTCCGGAGCACCGTGCCGCCGGCACCGCTGGCCCAGGCGATGCGCGAGGAGACCGCGCTGAGGCCGCGCAGCCGGACGGAGACGCCGCTCGGCTGAGGCAGGACCTTCACCGCTGCCGGCGCCAGGCCGGCAACGGTCGCGGAGGCGACAACCAGCACCACCAGCGGGAATCGATAGACCATGCGAAGTGATTCTATGCCGCGGACGACCTCACGGCTGGTCCGGG
>JAYTEJ010000192.1:0-3208 GCA_043735365.1 Acidobacteriota bacterium | reverse complement strand
CTTGAGAGGCACGACATTGCCGCGGCGATAGCCGGCGTCGGCGGTGACCAGCAGCTCCGCCTTGGCGTCGTTGATGCGGTCGCGCAGCGACTCGGCGCTGAAGCCGCCAAAGACGACGCTGTGGACGGCGCCGAGCCTGGCGCAGGCGAGCATCGCAATCGCCAGCTCGGGAACCAGCGGCAGGTAGAGCGCGACGCGGTCGCCGCGCTTGACGCCGAGCGACTTGAGCACGTTGGCGAAAGCGCTGACCTGGCGGAAGAGGTCCCAGTAGGTCAGGGTCCGGCGCTCGCCGCCTTCCCCTTCCCAGATGATCGCCGCCTTGTTGCGCCGCGCCGTGCGGGCGTGGCGATCGACGCAGTTGACGCTGACATTGAGCTTGCCGCCGCCGAACCAGCGGGCGTGGGGGGACTTCCACTCGAGCACGGTCTCCCACGGCTTCATCCACTCGAGCTCGGCGGCGAAGCCGGCCCAGAAGGCCTCGGGATCCTTCGCGGCCCTGGCGTAGATGCCGGGATCGGAGATGGTGGCGGACGCCGTGAAGGCCTCCGACGGGGGAAAGCGGCGGTCTTCGCGGAGGAGGGCGGATATCTCTGACATGGTTGCTATGGCTGCCTGGTGAGCTCCCCGATGCGTGCGCGGGCGGCCGCGGCGCGGGACCTGTATTCCGCCCCGGCGTAGGCGAGGAAGCTGCGGTAATGTTCGACGGCGCGCGCCGCCTGATCGGTCCGATCGTACAACTGAGCCAGATTGTAATGCGCGGCGGCGTTCCTGGGCTCGACGGCGAGGGCGCCGAGCAGGGTTTCGGCCGCCAGCTCCGGCTGGCCGGTATCGCGCTGGGCGAGCGCCATGTTGATGCGGGCGTCGACGCTGCGGGGCGAGAGCCTGAGGGCGGCTGCGAACTCGACCATCGCCTCGTCCGTTCGCCCCTGCTTGAGCAGCGTCACGCCGTAGTTATTGTGGGTGCCGGCGTTCCTCGGCTCGATCACCAGCGCACGCTGCAGCTCGTGGGCGGACTCGTCGAGCAGGTTCCTGTCCTGGTAGAGCAGGCCGAGATTGTTGTGGGCCTGGGCGTCGAGCTCGTTGACGGCGAGCAGGGCGCGATAGTGCTGGAGCGCGTTCTCGAAGTCGCCGAGGCGATGGTAGTAGAGCGCAAGATCGAGGTCGCTGGCCGGCCGGGCGGCGGCGGGAGCCGCAGACGGAAGCGGCGTCGGCGCGGTCAGGGCGGCAGGCTGCCGCACCGCGACGCCCGCGTCGGGCCGGACGGGCGCCGCGGCCGGAGACGGCACGGAGACACGCGGCGTCTGAGGCGCAAGGGCCGAGGGACCCGGACGGGCTGGCGCGGCCGCCGCGCGGACGGTTTGCGGCGGCGCCGCGGCAAGGGGGGCGTGAACCGGCGCCGCGCCAGGCGCGACGGGACTCGCTGAGCCGGGCACTGTTCCCTGCGCCGCGGCGGCCGGGGGCGGCACGGTCTGCGGAGCGGGTGTTTCGAGCGCCGGCCGCGGCGTCTGCGCAGCACCGGCGGCGGAAGACGCGGCCCCGGCGCGGCGGCCGGCGGGCGGCGGCGCCACCGTGATCGGCCGGGTCTCCCGATGGGTGAGGTTCCAGCCGACCAGGACGGCTCCGAACGCGCCGGCGGCAAGCAGTCCGTAGGCGCGGCGGGAGCGCTGGCCGCGGCCGCGCCGGGTCGGCACGTAGCCGAGCGTAGCGAGGACGGCATCCCCCTGCGCGGTGCGCGGCGGTGCAATCGACCCCCGGGACTGGCGGCCACGCCGCAGGGACTCGAAGAGCTGGCTCACTCGCTTGTCAGCCGCGCGTCGGCGTACCCGGGAAGCTGCCTGACGCGCGCCTCGTCCTGCCGGGCGGCGGCGATATCGGTGTAGGGTCCGACGTAGACTTGGTGCCAGGTGCCGCGCCCTTCGGGGGCGATGCGCCCGACGCGCACGTGGTAGCCGAGGCCGCGCAGCTGGTCGAGCAGCGCCGCCGCTTCGGCGTCCTGTCTGAACGAACCAACCAGCACCGAGTACGAGCGCGTTTTCGCCGCTCTGGCCCCCTCGACGTTCGCCGCCGGCCGATTGGCGGCGGGCGCCGCGGCGGTCCCGCCATCACCGGCGGAGCCGCTGGTCGCCACCGGCCCGGTGAGGCCGGCACCTGACGGCAGCCGCGGCGCGGCGTCGGTGACGCCGGCCGGCGGACCGGCTTTTGGCGCCTCGAGTGCCGTGGTCACGATCGCCAGGGCCGGGACATTTGCGGCCGGTCGCGAACCGCTCCGCGCCTGCACGCCGGACCCGCCGAGCCAGGCCGCCGTGGACAGCATCGCCATCGCCGCGGCGCCGGCCGCGAACGCCACGGCCTGCCGCCGCAGCCAGCCGACCACCGACGAGCGCGGCATCGCCAGGTCGAGCCCGGCCGCCGCGGCCGCGACCATCGGCGGGGTGATGCGGTTGGTGCGGGCGGTGTAGCCGCCGAGCAGCGCGCGATCGCACACCAGGTTGATCAGCCGCGGGATGCCGCCGGTATAGCGGTGCACCAGGTCGAGCGCCTTGGGGGCGAAGCTGACGACCGATCCCCCTCCCGCAATCGTCAGCCGGTGCGCCACGTAGGCGCCCGTTTCCTCGCGCGTCAGCGGCTTCAGCTCGTAGCGGATCGAGACCCGCTGATCGAGCTGCCGCAGCTCGGGCGAGCGCAGCAGGTCCTTGAGGTTCAACTGCCCGACCAGCACGATCTGCAGCAGCTTTTCCTTGTCGGTCTCGAGATTCGACAGAATGCGGATCTGCTCGAGCACCTGGCGCGGCAGGTTCTGCGCCTCGTCGATGATCAGCAGTGCCCCGGCCCGCAGCGGCAGCAGCGACAGCAGGAACTCGTTGAGCGTGTCGATCAGCTCCTGCTTGGTCACGCCCACCAGCCGGCCGCGCTTGATCTCGTCGCGCGAGACCACGCCGAAGTCCTGGAGGATGATGCGGAGCAGATCCTCTTCGGTGATGAACGGGTTCAGCACCAGCGCGGTGAAGGTCTTGCGATCGAGCTGCTCAAGGATGGCCCGGCAGAGCGTGGTCTTGCCGGTGCCGATGTCGCCGGTCACGACCACGAAGCCCTCACGGCGGCGGATGGCGTACTGCAGCAGCTCGAACGCGTTGGCGTGCGACTCGCTCTTGTAGAGGTATTTCGGATCCGGTGTCAGACTGAACGGCTTCTCGACGAACCCGTAATA
>JAYTEJ010000191.1:0-5908 GCA_043735365.1 Acidobacteriota bacterium | reverse complement strand
GGCGATCGGCTGCCCGCGGATCTGCGCGGCAATCTCTTCGTCGCCGAGCCCGCCGCCAACCTCGTCAGCCGAATCGTGCTGGGAGACGACGGCCACTCGCTGACGGCGAAACGGGCCTACCCGCGCGCCGAGTTCCTGGCGTCCACCGACGAGCGCTTCCGCCCGGTGTTCCTGTCCAACGCACCGGACGGCACGCTCTACGTCGTCGACCTCTACCGCGGCATTCTCGAGCACCGCAATTCGCTGACGATTTACCTCCGCAATCACGTCCTCTCGCACAACCTGACCGAGCCCACGAGCTACGGCCGCATCTACCGTGTGATGCACGACACCACCCGCCGCGACCTGTCGTCGGACCTCGCCCAGGCGTCGCCGCAGCAGCTGGTGCGGTTGCTCGCGCACCCGAACGGCTGGAGGCGCGACACCGCGCAGCGGCTGCTGGTCGAGCGCGCCGATCGCCTTCGCGGACGGCCCACGGTCGTCGCCTCGCTGACGAAGCTGGCCGGCTCGGCGCCCGACTGGCGGACGCGGCTGCACGCGCTGTGGACACTCGACGGCATGAGGGCCGCGGACTCCACGGCGGTGATGGCGGCGATGCACGACCCGTCGCGCGACGTTCGGGCCGCGGCGGTGCGGATCGCGGAGCGGTGGCTCGGGGCGGCGGACACACCCCTGCGGGCCACCGTGTTGAAGCTGATGGACGACCCGGACTGGAGCGTACGCGCGCAGGTGGCGGCAAGCCTCGGGGCGCTGCCTTCCGGGGCGCGGGAGCAGGCGGTCGCCGAGATGCTGGACCGCCACGCCGACGACCCGGTGGTGATGGATGCGGCGCTGAGCGGCGTGCCCGATGGTGAGCCGGCGGTGCTCGCCGCGCTGCTCGCGGCTCCCGGTAACGCCACGCCGCAGCGCGAAGCGGCGCTGACCATGGTGGCCGCGATCAGCGTCCGCGCCTCGAACGAGGCCGCGGTCCGTGGGGTGATCGACGCGGTGGGCGATGCCGCCCGCCCGCAGTGGCAGCGCTCGGCGCTGCTGCGCGGTGCGGAAGTGGCGCTCCTGGGCGCTCCGATGCCCGGCAGCGCGCCGCGCCGCGTCGAGGCGGCGCCCGCTTCCCTGCCATGCCCGACCTGCTCTGGAGGGCGGGCGGGGCCGGGCGGGGCCTACGCCTTCTCCCGGCCGCCGGCGGAAGTGCAGGCCGCCTACGGTGGCGCCAACGGCGGCGAGCCGACGCAGTTCGACGCCAGCCGCGGCGGACCAGGGATTCGTCTGACGCGCGAGCCGGAGCCGCTGCTGCGCATGGTGAATGACGGCGGCGACTTCGCGCCGCGGGCCGCCACCGTGCTGGCGCGTCTCGAGTGGCCCGGCAAGCCCGGGTCGGCGGCACCGGCGGCGGCGCTAACGGCCGTCCAGGAGCAGACCTTCCAGCAGGGGCGCGAAGTCTACATGACCATCTGCCAGGCCTGCCACCAGCCCAACGGGCGCGGGCAGGACCGCGTCGCGCCCAGCCTGGTCGGGTCGGCGCTGGCCCTGGCGCCGCATGGGATTCCGGCCCGCATCCTCCTGAACGGCAAGGAAGGCACCATCGGCCTGATGCCGTCCATCGGTTCGGTCCTGACCGACGAGCAGATCGCCGGTGTCCTCACCTACATCCGGCGGGAGTGGGGACAGACCGGCTCGCCAGTGACGGCCGACGAGGTCAAGGCGGTACGCGCCCAGACCACTGGCCGTAGCCAGCCGTGGACGAACTCCGAGCTGCTGGCGCTGATGGCCGCCGGGCAGGGCGGACAGCCCTAGCCCGGAGGGACGCGGAGGGACGCAGGCCGCTGATGGCCATCGAGGCCGCAGAGGACACGGGGTTCCCAAGGACACGGACTACACGGATGACACGGATTCCACGGAGGGGCACGGGCCGTCGAGGGGTCGCAGGCCGCTGACCCTCATTGAAGCCGCACCGGACCGGACGACACGGATGACATGGCGTCCACGGAGGCGCGCGGAGTTTCGGGGGCTGGCCGGCGCCGGGCTCAATGGATCAGAGGCCCGGCGGTACGGGAGGCGTCAGCCGTCCTGCCGAGCACCGACGTGGCGCTGAAGGTGTTCGCCAGGCCCGCTGACGCCTCCCGCCCGCGGCGCGACCGCGCCGCGGCCAGCCTGGCGACACCTCCGCGCTCGTCCGTGGCCATCCGTCGAATTCGTGAAGCTCGAGCCGCATCGATGCCGCAAGCGCGCGCCTCCCTGCCAGGGTCATGGCAGGTGCATAACGGACGGACGAGCGCTGCCACTCGGGGCTCCGCGCGCGATGCGCGTCGGACAAACGTGGTTGAGCTCCCATCAGTTGAGGTGCATTGGGTGACGATTTTGCAGTAACGCGGACCGGGGGTGCGTATGGCTGAAGTATTCGTGGAATTCGCGGAGCCAGTCGTCGCCAAAGACGGCGGCACCTACACGGCCCGCGCATGCTGCGGCGAAATGGCCGGCGGCATGTGGCAGGGGTGGCTGGAATTCCTGCCGATCGCGGGCGGACAGCCGGTGCGGTCGAGCCGGGAGACCACACAGCCGAATCGCCAGGACGCGGAATACTGGGCGACCGGATTGACTCCTGTTTACCTCGAAGGCGCGATGGACCGCGCGTTGAATTCGCAGACCAAGGCACCAACCGGATCCGCGGCCGAGCCTTTTTTCAGCGCGCCCGCGCCCGCCATGGCCGGCGCGCCGCCCGCGGCGGCAAGTGTGCTGAATCCGTTCTCCGTCTATCGCAAGGGAGAATCCGCCTTACGCAGTCAGCTCTCCGCGCTCTCGGGATCGCACCTGGTCAACATCATTGCCGCCTACGATTTGAGTGAGCAGGAGCCAGCCGACCTCGACGTCACCCCGGTGACCGTGCTTGTGGAATTGATCGTGTCGTCGGTGCGGGAACGGGCCGCTGAAGCAAGCTCCGCAAAATAAGGTGACGAACGGGGGTCGTTAGCGGTTTCTTCGATCGGTAGAAAGTACCAACGCCAGTGGACGTCGCGATTCACATCAGCGGGGGGGTCTTGTCTGTTCGGCGGACCCGCCGGTTAACAGCCTCGTGGCAGGAACTGTGTGGCGCGCGGGGCGATGCGTGTTCCAGCCCACGGCTCAATGCCTTCGTGCCGTAATTCGCGACCGGTCTACGCCTTTTAGCTGACTGTCGGTGCTCATATGTCGCGTCCCTCTCGAGTTCGCTCAGGCGCAGCGCGCGTGCCGGAATTGTGAACTGGCCAGCTTAACGCCTCCCGCCCGCGGCGCGATTGTGCCGCGTCCAGCCCTCGCGACGTCTCCGCGCCGTCCGTGCACATCCGTCGACTCCGTGAAACAGAGAGGCATGGCGTTCCCGCGTTGCCGCGCCGCGGCCAGGCTTCGCGACATCTCCGCGCGTGTCCGTGTCCATCTGTCGAATCCGTGTTGACCGGCACGGGGGCTGGAGGCCTCTTCTTTCATTGCAGCCCGGGGCTGCAATGCCGCGGCTCACCGCTGGACAAGAGTGGCCTCCGTGGCCTCAGATGCGCCCGGCAGCTACTGGTTCCGCGGCCGGCACCGGACGGCGCCACATCAGCGCCAGCAGCGCGCCGAGGTAGCAGAAGGCACCGGCCCAGAAGGAGGCCGCGATGCCCGCGCCGAGCGCAATCACCACCGCCAGGACCGAGGCGCACACCGAGGCGGCACCGTTGACCCCCCAGAGCCACGGCGCCAGCGACGGCGCGGCGGCCAGCGCCCTCCGCATCCCGATCGGAAACGCCATGCCCATGAAGAACCCCAGCGGGAACAGCGTGCCGACGGAAATCAGGATCCGGACCGGCGTCGATGCGGCCTCGAAATGGTGCACCAGGACCGGCGTCAGCAACCCGAAGATCACCAGGACGGCTATCAGCAGACCCACTCGTGTGATGGCGGCCGCGGACCCGTGCGATCCGCGGACCAGGGACGCGGTCGACAGGCTGCCGGCCCCGCTCGACAGCAGCAGCGAGAACAGCACCACCGACAGGCTGTAGACCGGGTGGCCGAGAAAGATCGCCAGCCGCTGCACCTGGGAGATCTCGATCAGCATGAAGCCGAAGCCGATGGCGGCGAAGTAGAGCAAGTGCGGCGCCGCAACAGCGAAGTCAGGACGGGGGCGGGCCATCAGCAGCGGCAGGATGATGCAGAGCGTCGTCAGCACGAGCACGATCGCAAACAGGATCCCGAGCACGCCGACCGCGGTCATGTTGAACTGGACAATCCCCTGATCCCGCCATCGGCCGGGATGGAAGATGTCGCGCAGCCGCAGCATGTGAAAGAAGAACGGGCGGTCGTCGGTGGGCGCCGCCAGGTTCAGCGGATAGCCGGCGATCGTGGACTCGAGCCGGGCGCCGTCGGCCAGCGCCGCGAAGGTGTCGTCGGCGGAGTGTCGCGGGCTCTGCACAATCTCGAAGTGCAGCCGCGTCGCCACCGTCTCGAGCGCGTCAAGGTCAGCGGCGCTCAGCGGATCGCGCGACAGCAGCAGCGTCCCGATGCCGTCCGGCCCGCCGGATCCCGCTGGCCGCGCCCGGACGATGGCGAAGTGGTCGCCGGGCCGGGTCACACCCATCTGCAGCAGCGTCGTCGAGGCCAGCGCCGCCATGCGATAGACCTCGCCGGGCCGGTTGGCGTAATACCAGCGCGAGACAGAGAGGATGCCGCGCGGCGCGAGGTGGTCGAGGAAGATGCGCCAGGCCTCGACCGTGTAGAGCGAGTTCTCGGTGAGTACGAACGCCCCGCTGGCGGTGGCGGCCCAGGTGTCGATCAGCGAAATCTGGATCAGGTCGGCGCGGCTGTCGAGCCGGGCAATGTAGCTGCGCGCTTCGTCGTTGACGAAATGCACGCGCGGATCGCGATCGAGGTGCCCCGTGAAGTCGCCGAAGCGGCCGTTGACGAGCGCCAGGATGCCGTCGTTGATCTCGACGCCGGTGACGGATCGCTGGCCGAAGGCGAGCGCCGAGAGCACGTCGCGGCCGCCGCCAGTGCCGACCACGATCACTCGCGAGTCCGGCCGCAGGTAGTGGGCGATGTTGGTGACGTCGTACTTGAGGTGGTCCACCTGCGCGAGGTCGCCGTCGAACCGGGTCAGCTCGGTCCCTGCGTAGGAGTCGATGTCGAGGTGCAGCTCCCGGGCGCTGCGGTCGGCCGGCAGGGTGGTACTGAGCCCCCAGCCCGACGGCCGGATGAATTTGTCGGGGTTGCCGATCACCCGGACACGCGAGAACGAGTTCCACTTCTCGACCAGCGGCCGCGCCTCGAACTGCCCCTTGACCCACACCAGCCGCATCCAGCCGCGGTTGTGGCGCGCCGCCACCGCGTGGGCGGCTGTCGCGACGACCAGGATCAGGGCGATGGCCGCGGAGGCACGACGCAGGCCGGAACGAGCCCTGCCGGCGCCAGGCTCCCCCGCCACGTGCTCCCGGCCCGCGGCAAAAATCCAGGCGGCGGCCCCCGCTACCGCCGCCGTCCCCAGCACCGCGGTCGGAGCATCGGCATAGCGCAGCACCGGGCCGACTACCAAACACCCCAGCGCCGCCCCGCAAAGATCGGCGGCATAGAGCGCGCTGACCTGCCGGGGAAACCGCGTCAGCGCAATCGAGACGACGACGCCGCTGGCGATGAAGGGGATGGAGAGCGCGGTGTAAGTCAGGGCCAGGCCGAAGATGGTGACCAAAGAGGTGTCGAGGACGAAGGGAATCGACAGGTGGGTCAGATAGCTGAGCACCGTGGTCACCGCGAAGACCGCGGACCCGGCGGCGAGCTGTCGCGCGGCGTGCTGCGGCGTGAACACCGCCGGCCGCAGGAACACCGCCACCGCCCCAACCGCCATCCCGAACATGGTCACGGAAATGGCGACAAAGGCGAAGTGGTAGTACATCGTGACGCTGAAGGT
>JAYTEJ010000190.1:0-10274 GCA_043735365.1 Acidobacteriota bacterium | reverse complement strand
CAGCTCGCCCCCATCGTCCGGCTCTCGGACGGCGGCATCGCGCCGAACTGGCCGGCGGCATTCGTTGTCTACGCGCTGCTCGGCCTCGGAATCGCGATCCTGGTCATGCCGCACGCGGACACGGTGACGGCTGCCGCCCTCTGCGGTGGACTGCTCGGCCTGGTGGTGTACGGCGTCTACGACTTCACCAACTACTCGACGCTGCGGCAGTGGCCGTTCGTGCTGACCCTGGCGGACACGGCGTGGGGGACGTTCGCCACCGCCGCCTGTTCCGTGATCGTGCGGCTCGTAGCGAGGTGAGCAGCGACACGCCCCGCTACCCGATTCGCGCGGTCTCGCGGCTGACCGGCATCGCCATCGACACCCTGCGCGCCTGGGAGCGGCGCTACCGGGCGGTGACGCCGTCGCGCGACGAACGCGGACGGATGTACACCGAGGCCGACGTCAGCCGCCTGCGACTGCTGCGCGCGGCGGTGGAGGGCGGGCACGCCATCGGCCGCGTCGCCGCCCTGGACGACGAAGCGCTGGCGCATCTGTCGGCGCCGCCAGCGGCGGCTGCCGCGCGGATCCAGGACTCCACGCCGCCCGAGGCGATCGATACCGGTGGCCTCGATGCCGCGCTCCGTCGTTTCGACGCCGCCGCCATCGACCAGGAAATCGCCCGCCTGGCGTTGATGCTGCGTCCGCTGACGCTGGTCCAGGACGTCCTGATGCCGATGCTGGTGCGGGTCGGCGACGACTGGCACGCCGGCCGCGGCAGCATCGCGCACGAGCACCTGATGGCCGCCGCCATCCGCAACATCCTCGGCTCGTTTCTCCGCATGCACGTCCGCCCGGATGCGGGGACGCGGCTGCTATTTGCGACGCTGGCGGGCGACCGCCACGAGATCGGCACGCTCGGCGCCGCGATGCTGGCCGCAAGCAGCGGCCTTGGCGTCGCCTACCTCGGACCCGACCTTCCCGCCCGCGAGATCGTCGACAGCGCCGTCCCGGCCCGTGCCCAGGTGCTGGTGCTCGGTCTCACCGCGGGCGCGCAGGCCAGGTCCGTCGAGCGCGAGCTCCGTACCGTCGTGCGCGAGCTCCCGGCGGACGTGGAGTTGTGGGCCGGCGGCAGCGGCGCGGCGATGCACGCGGCGCTCATCGGCCGGCGCGGGCTGCTGCTGCCGGACTATGACGCCTTCCAGCGCGAGCTCCTCCGCCTCGGCGGCCGCCCGGCGTGAGGAGACGCGCCACATGACTCAGCTCGCCATCGCCCTGACCGGCCTCGCGGCGATGCTCGTTCTCCTGACCCTGGTCTGGGGCGTGAGCGTCAGGCTCAGGGACGCGAGCATCGCCGACGTCTGCTGGGGCCCTGGCTTCGCGCTGCTCGCCTGGCTGTTTTTGATCCTGGCGCCGCAGCGCACCACCAGGTCGTGGCTGGTGGCGGCGCTGGTCACGATCTGGGGCGCACGGCTCGCGATCCACATCTTCCACCGCGGCCGCGGCGCCCCTGAGGATCGACGCTACGCGGCCATGCGCACCGCGCACGGCCACGCCTTCTGGTGGCGCAGCTTGTTCATCGTCTTCTGGCTGCAGGGCGGACTACTGTGGTTCGTCTCGCTGGCGGTGCTGGCGGCGGTGACCGCTCCGGTGCCAGGCGACCTGACCGCGATCGATGCCGCCGGTGTGCTGGTGTTCGCGATCGGCTTCGGCTTCGAAGTGGCGGGCGATCGCCAGCTGCAGCGCTTCCGCGCCAATCCCGCCAACCCCGGGCGGGTACTCGACACCGGCCTCTGGCGCTACACGCGGCATCCGAACTACTTCGGCGACGCCACGCTGTGGTGGGGGCTCTTCCTGATCGCACTGGCGACCCCGGGCGGGTGGCTCACCGCGCTCAGCCCGGCGCTGATGACGCTGCTGCTGGTCCGCGTTTCCGGCGTGGCGCTGCTCGAAGACGGCCTCAAGGCGTCGAAGCCCGGCTACCGCGACTACATCGCCAGAACCCCGGCGTTCTTCCCCTGGCGGCCGCGCGATCCCCGATGAGCCCTCCGCGGCACGCGCACCCTTGCCGATATGGCATCACGCTTGCTGTCTAAATAGACAGCCGCGCTCGACCGCCACTCTGGCCGTCGACGACACTCACGCCTCACCGACGGGGACGCTTTCCAGGTCCCCGCTCGCCACGTACAGGCCCCGCTCGACTGACGCCGCCGTACAGCTGAGGGCAACGCCTGGCTCGCGACTGCCATACGTTCTGGTAACGATTGATGAAGGTGGGTAGCGGACTGCTCACTGCGAGGTGGCGCCCGCGTCACAGCGCGGTCAGCCGCTACCTGACGACGCGGGCCAGCGTCGAGGCTGATCCCGACGCCATCGCCTCGTAGTAGCCCACGAACCGGCGCGGCTCGGCGTGCTGGCTGTACGGCCTGAGGTTGTTCGCCCAGCGGAAGCCGATCGGCTGATAGCGCAGCTCCGCCTCCACCACGAACGGACCGCGAGCCGCGCCGACCGGCACGGTGTAGCGCGTACGGTCGCCGGCGCCGGTGAAGTCCGGATCCTCCAGCGCCTCACCGTGCACGGCGATGTCGGGGCCGGCCGTGCGCTTGTCGAAGCCGCGCGGCAGCAGCCGGTTGTCTTTCAGGTAGCTCACGCCGGACAACAGCCCCGTCGTCACATGCCCGGCGGCGTCGCCGATGATGCTCTCGTAGACCTGGACGTCGGCCGCGCTGCGCACCTCGGCGTGATGCGGCTCGAATTTCAGGGGATCGGCGTCGTTGTCGTTGCCCTGGATGGAGCCGTCCGGATTGAGGGCGCCCGACTCGAAGACCGTCGCGCCGGCAGCGTCCCGCACCGTCACGTGCAGCCAGGCCCGCCGCGACGGATACGCGGTCGGCAGCTTGTGTCCGCCGAGGTTTTCGACGATGACGTCAGCGCGCAGCTGATCGCCGTTCATCTGCACGTCGTCTATCCGGAGCTTCGCGGCCTCCGTCGCGAGGTAGTGGAGCGTGCCCTCCGCCGCCGCCCCGAGCTCGTGCGGCAGCGCCGCCACCTCGAGCTCGTCGCGATAGCGATTGAGCATCCGCTGCATGAAGAAATTCGCGGCCACGAACGTATGCCGGGAGACCCCCTCACGCAGGATGCCGAAGACGCGGGTGATCGGCGCCGGCTCCTGCACCACCGGCATGTGGCATGACTGGCAGCTCCTGCTGTCGCGATAGTCGCTGTGCTGCCATTCCTGGAACGGCACCTGCTCCGGCAGCCGTCCGATGGCGGCGCCGTTCGGGCCGAGCGCCGTCGTGATCAGCGTGTGGCAGGAAGCGCAGAGCTCCGACTGGCGGATGTGGTCGGCGCGCGTCGGGCGATAGCCTTCCGACGAGCTCAGCATGATGCGGCGGTGCCCGGCATCGACGTCGAAAGGCCCGTACTCTGGGCGCTCCGTCGGATCCGCCGCGCCGTGGACGACGAAGCCGCCGTTGAAGCTCTCCGGCGTCCCGAGGCGGTCGCTGCTGATCTGGTGGCAGACGGCGCAGGTCACGCCGTCCGCCGCGGCGCGCCCTTCTTTCGCATCGCCCGAGAACGGCAGATGGGCGAAGACCTCGCCGCGTTCGCCGTGCGCCTTGGCGGCGTAGCGGGCAATGGGCATGTGGCAGGTCGCGCACTCGTCTTCGATCGCCGCCTGGGAGTCCGGGTGATCGGTGGACTCCCGCCGGACGCTGGCCTGCCAGTAGGGATCACGCGCGGAGTTGGCCATGATGCTCGCCCGCCATTCGAAGCCGATCGAGACATCGGCGCCTGAGGGGGTCAACAGCCCGTTGTGGCAGGCCACGCACCGGTCGGAGGTCTGAAACTGCGGCGCGGGTGTCTGCGCCTGCGCCGCCTGCGCCCGCGCCACCACGCTGAGGCCGCCAAGCAGCGCGACCGCCGCCACCAGCACGGCCGCGGCAAGAAGTCGTGAGCGGCTCATTTCCACCCGTCCAGAAGACCGCCGTCGAACCAGTCCCACAGCAGGTAGAACGCGACCTGCTTCGACCGCCCCGCGGTATTGGCGACCGGCACCTGCAGGCCGACGCTGGCCCGGATATGCTGGCGCCGGTTGAGCGTGACCTGGAACTGCGGCATCACGTCGACGTTGGTCCTGGCGTTGTCCTCGAGGTCGCGGTCGGTAATCAGCTCCAGCATCGGCGACCACAGCCGCCCGACCCCGCCCTCCTGCCGGAAGCTGGCGCCGAGCGCGGCGCGCCCGAACACCGCGCGCGGCGTCTCGCGCCTCGAGGTCGGCTGCTCCGTGCCGACCTGCGCCTGCAGGAACAGGTTCGACGGCAGGATCTGCCCGTAGGCGGCGAACGCCTCGAACACCGTGACGCCGTTCCCCATTCCCTTCTCCTGGTTACCCGTCGGCAGGATCACCTCGGCTTGCGCGCTCAGAATCGAGTGGGCGCTCGCCAGCATTACACGCTTGACGCCGACACCAACGTCTCCGACGCCGCGCGCCAGTGTGCCCCCCGCATCGTGGAGGCTGGCCAGCGGGATCGACACCTCCAGCTGATTGTGCGCGCCGTAGCGGTGCTCGTAGGCAATCTCGTGGGTGATGTCCGGGGCATGCCGGGCGCCGACGACGGTGGTGACGACCGTCTCGTCTTCAGGAAAGGCTTTCTCGGTGGTCAGCGGCCGCGGCAGGTTGAGCTCTCCGCGGGGCCAGGACCGATCCTGGCAGAAGGAGCGCAAGTGGGAGATGACGGCGTCGATCTGGGCGTCGGTCAGCTGCTCGGCAAACGACGGCATGATGCGCGAGAAGCCGCGACCGCGCCCTCCCTCGCGAATGGTCGCCTTCCAATCGACGTCGAGTTCTGGAGTGGTGCCCGCACAGTCGGTGAAATCGGGGAAGGTGGCCGGCTTGTCGAAGCCGACGGTCGTGTCCGGGGCTCCCGTGCCATCCGGACCGTGGCAGCCCGCGCAACCCGCCTGGTAGATGGCGGCGCCGCTGGTCAGCCCGGCCGCGCCAGACTGACCGCCCGAGGCGATCCCCGAGGAGGACAGGAAGAAGAAGAGCATCGCGACCAGGCAGCGAACGGGCACATGGGATGTATCCCATATCTAGCCACCGCGCCGCAATCTGCGCCGGCTGAGACGCGGCCCGCGGAAGTGGCATCACGCTTGCTGTTACCCTGGACAGCCGCGCTCGACCGACAATCTGGCTGGCCGACGACTTCCCACCACATCGACGGGGACGCTTTTCAGGTCCCCGCTCGCCACGTACAGGGGCTTTTTCAACGGCTCGGCCAGCGCGCCTCCCGGACCAACCGGGGTGGCAGGTAACCCGATGCCATTTGATGGCGGCGAGCTGCCCACCCCCATGCTCTGGCGGACGCTGGGGTCGCCGGAGGAGTCCTCAATCTGCGTTGTATACTCGATCAGCCTCCATGACCCGCATGGCTTCGTCGATGCGCCGCGTCCTCTGGCTGCTGTGCTGCGCGGCGCTCCTCTGCGCACCGCGGGTCGATGCCCGCGACGCGGCGCTGGCCGCGGATTTCGACGGCGATGGGCAGCGCGACCACGTCACGCTCAACGGCGAGGACTCGTCGCTCCTGCACATCTGGCTCTCCGCCACCGGCACGATCGAGATCATCCACAGCCGCGAGCCGGTGCTCCACGTCGTCGCCGCCGACCTCGACGACGACCGTCGTCCGGAGCTGATTGCAGGCGGCGGAACGGCGGCGCTGGGGATCTGGACCAGAGGCAGCCACGGCTTCCGGGCGTTCCGTCCTCGCCGGGCCCCTGCCGTCCCCGATTTCAACCATCCCGCGCATCGCACCCTCGACGACAGTCCGTTCGAGCCGCTGCCCGCGACCAGCGTCAATGCGCCGCTGGCGCCGTGGCCCGCGGGTCGAACCGATCACGGCGCCCCGGTGTCCCCGGCGTGGCGCCATGCACCGGGCGCGGAATCCGCCGCCCTCTCGAAGTCGTTCTTCACTCACGTCGGGCCCCGCCCTCCTCCCGCTTCCTCCGTCTAGTCGAACTTCTGCTCGCGTCAGCACGCGCCCGGTGGCGCGTGCTCCGGCTGGCTGGCTCGCCGGTGACGCGGGTTCGACCAATCATTGTTCGCCCTGCAACGGGGCGCGACGGACGGCATGCATGCGTATGGTGCTGGCGGACATCAAGGGCGGAGACGGTGTCATCAGCAAGGACACCGTGGCGGGCGGGTATGGATCCCGGCTCCGCCCCTCTTCGAGGGTGACGCGGATCATCGCGCGCCTCAAGCGCGGCCTTCACGATTTACCGAGCGTGCATCTCGCCCATGCGGCGGCGCTCGACGTCCGGGTCGACCGAAGACCTGTTCGCCATGAGGAGAGGCTGATGGATCGGCTGGTGTCATGCTGACGGCGATTTCGCGATATGGCGCACGGGTCGTCCCGGGGACCGTTCAGCTCATCGCCGCGATCGAGCGCCGCGGCCAGCTGGTCGAGGGGCCGCACGTCGCGGCGTTCGAGGCGGCGTTCGCAGAGCGTCTCGGCGGCGGCGTGCGCGCGGTGTCCACGTCCTACGGCCGCATGGCCTTCTACTACATCCTCAAGGCGATGGACTTCCCCGCCGGCAGCGAGATCGTGATGCCGGCGCTGACCTTCTGGGTGATGCCGGAAATGGCACGCCAGGCGGGGCTCAAGCCGGTCTTCGCGGACGTCGATCCCGCCACCTTCAACATCACCGCCGCCTCAATCGAGCGGGTCGTCACGCCGCGGACGGTGGCGATCGTGCCCACCCACCTGTGGGGGCTTCCCTGCGACATGGAAGCGATCCTCGAACTCGCCGGCCAGCGCGATCTCCGGGTGATCGAGGACTGCGCCCACGCGCTCGGGGCCCGCTACCGCGAGCGTCCGGTCGGCACGCTCGGCGATGCCGCCATCTTCAGCTTCCAGACGTTGAAGCCGCTCAATGCGTATGGCGGCGGCATGGCGGTGTTGCGGGATCCGGCGCTTGCCGCGCGCGTCGCCAACCTCGCCGGCGCGGAGCCACTGCCGGGACTGGATCGGGTCAAGAATCGCCTCTGGAAGGGTCGGGTGCTGCGGATTGCGACCCGGCCGGCCATTTTCACCTGGACGCTCTTCCCAATCATGTACGTGGGCACCCGGCTGCAGTGGAGCATCGACATTTATTTCTGGGAGAAGATTCGCCCGTTGGCGCCGCTGCCCGACGATTACCGCGAACGCTTCAGCAACGTCCAGGCGGCAATTGCGCTCGAAGGGCTGGCGCAGCTGGATGCCTGGACCGCGGCACGCCAGCGGCGCGCCGCCCGGATGAGCGCGACACTCGGGCGCGTGCCCGGCGTCCGCGTCCCTGTCGTCCCGTCCGATCGGACCCACGTCTTCTACCAGTACTGCACCTACGTCTCCGGACGCGACGTCGTCGTGGACGCGTCGCTGCGGCGCGGCATCGACCTCGAAACGCTGCACGTCGACATCTGCACCGAGCTCGACCTGTTCGGCCGGCCGCACGCCGCCACTCCCGGCGCGCGCGAGGCGGCGCAGACCATCCAGATTCCCATTTACGAGTCACTGACCGACGGCCAGATCGAGCGAGTGGCGGCGGTGGTGCGCGACGCCGTGCTGTCGCTCCAGGCGCGCGGCGCCGTCGGGCCGGCGCAGGTCTGATGCTCGAAGCCATTCACGGGCCGCTGGTTTACGCAGCCATCCTGCTGGCGGCCGTCGTCGAGGGAGAGGTCGCCTACGTCGCCGCGGCCGCGCTGGTGGCCCACGGGCGCTTGAATCCAGTGGGAGTGATGCTGGCAGGTGCCGCCGGCGCCGCCATCGGCGACCAGTTGTATTTCTACGTCCTGCGCGGCCGGCTGGCGCGCTGGGTTGATCGCTTTCCCTCGATCGAGCGCCGCGCGCGGCCGCTCGTGGCGCGGGTGCGCCGCCACGAAAACGCGATGGTGCTGATGATCCGGTTCGCGCCTGGACTGCGCATCGCGATTGCGGCGGCGTGCGCCTATGCGGAGGTCCCGCCGCTCAAGTTCACCATCCTCAACAGCACCACGGCGCTGGTCTGGTCGGTGATCTTGATGGCGCTCATCGCCTGGGCCGGGCCGACCTACCTCGCCGCCTTCGGACTCGACGGCTGGAAGGGCGCGCTGCTGGTCGGCGCGCTGATCATCGTGCTCTTCCGCGCCGCGGGATGGCTGGAGCGCCGGGCGCTGGCGTCAACCAGCTGACGCGCCCGCCAAGCGCGCGACTCACGCCTGGCGGCTGGGCTTCGGCGGTGCGGTGAGCAGGCTCACCGCGGTGCCGACGATCACCACGGCGATGACGCCAATCGGGTTCTGCCAGAGGAACGAGAAGTGCCGGGTGGCGGGATGGAAGGCGACCACGCCCACGACCGCCATGCCCGCCAGCAGGCCGACAAAGGCGCCGGTGCCATTCGCGCGCCGCACCGCCAGCGCCAGCACGAACACGCCCAGCAGCGATCCGTAGAAGAACGATCCGAAGCGGTTGACGACCTCGATGAGCGACCCGAGGCCGGCCGCGAAGGTAGCGACGAAGCAGGCGAACAGGCCCCAGGCACCAGTGGCGATTTTCGAGGCGCGCAGGTAGTGCGCGTCGCTCTCGGCCGGGCGCAGGATACGGCGGTAGACGTCGATGACGCTCGAGGTCGCCAGCGAGTTCAGTTCGGCGGCGATGCTCGACATCGCGGCGGCGAAGATCGCGGCAATCATCAGCCCGATCAGGCCCATCGGCAGGCGCGTGGTGATGAAGGTCGGGAAGACGTAGTTGACGTCCGGCACCGGCGTGTCGCCCATCATGCTCTTGTAGTTGTCGTCGCCGGCGACATCCTGAACGAGAGTGGCGGCCCGGCCGCGCACTGCCTTGAGCGCCGTGTTGGCCTCGAGAAACGTCTGCCGCGCCGAGGCCCGGCTGGCGGCGTCTGCCGCCGCCGCGAGCCGCTGAGTGGCGACTCGCCGCGTCTCGAAGGCGGTCGTGAATTCCGATTCGAGCGCCGCGTATTCGCCGGCCCGGGCGCTGTGGGCGATCTTGTCCGCATGCACCCGGTTGAAGAGCAGCGGCGGCTGGTTGAACAGGTAGAACACGAACACCAGCACGCCGGTCAGCAGCACAAGCGCCTGCAGCGGGATTTTCGCGAAGGCGCTGATGAGCAGCGACTGCCGCCCTTCGTTGACCGACTTCGCGGTCAGGTAGCGCTGCACCTGGCTCTGATCGCAGCCGAAGTAGGAGAGCATCAGGAACAGGCCGCCGAGCAGCCCGGACCAGAACGTGTAGGTCTCGCGCATGTCGAAGTGGAAGTCGATGGCGTTCATCCGGCCGGTGGCGCCGGCGACGTGGAGCGCGTCCGACAGGCTCACGTGTTCCGGGAGCCCGAGAATCAGCGCCGTCACCACCGCCAGCAGGCCGCCGATGATCACCACCATCTGCTTGACGTCTGTCCAGGTCACGGCCTGCACCCCGCCCACCATGGTGTAGGCGGCGGTCGGCAGCCCGATCGCGAGGATCGTCAGCGTCAGGTTCCAGCCGAGGATGATCGACAGGATCACCGCCGGAGCGGCGATGATTACCCCGCACGACAGTCCGCGCGACATCAGGAAGAGGATGCTGGCCAGCGTCCGGGTCTTGAGGTCGAAGCGCTGCTCGAGATACTCGTAGGCGGTGAAGACGCGGGCGCGGTAGAAGAACGGCACCAGCGTGAGCGAGAGGATCACCATCGCTACCGGCAGGCCGAGATAGAACTGCACGAAGCGCATGCCGTCGGCGTAGCCCTGCCCGGTGGTTCCGACCAGAGTGATGGCGCTCAGCTGCGTCGCCATCACCGAGAGCCCGACGGCCCACCACGGCAGGCTGCGGTTGGCGAGAAAGTAGCCTTCGACTTCGTCCGCCCGCTTGGTCCGCGCCAGGCCGTCGTAGACGATCCAGACGAGGTAGGCGGCCACGACGATCCAGTCGAGTGTGCGCATCAGATCTGCGGCAGCAGTGAGGTCACGAGAAGATGCGGCCGAACGCCCACAACGCGGTGACGGTGACGATTTCGCAGACGATGACCCAGTAATAAAGGCGAACGGTGCGGGCGTCGTTGACGCCGTCGTCGCTGGCGGACGGCTGCATGGATTGGAGTATACAGGAGGGGGGCGGAGTGAATCAGTCCTTCGAGATCCTGACGTTGCTGATGAACATCTGATCGTTCGGCCCAGCCTGGCCCGGCAGGCCGAATGAGACGGCATCGAACAGCAACGCTTCGGGAATGGCCTTCGGGTACTCGCCGCTGTCCGAGGAACGGATGGCCGGAGAGGTCGG
>JAYTEJ010000189.1:0-5297 GCA_043735365.1 Acidobacteriota bacterium | reverse complement strand
TCCGGCCACCGTGGACGTTGCCGCCGTGCTCCTGCCGCTGGTGCTCTACACCGCGCCGCTGCTCGCCGTGCATGCGGTGGAGGCGCATTACGACGACCTGCTCGTGGTCCCGAGGCTTCCAGCCGGCGTGCGATACTCCCTCTACGCCGCGACCTTCTACCTGACGATGCTGTTCGGCAACTTCGGTGGCGCGGAGTTCATTTATTTTCAGTTCTGATCCGGACCGTTCTTTCGCATGATGCTGCTCAGACAGGCCCTCGAGCTGGCTCTCATCGCCTGGCTGCCCGGAGCGGTGATCTTCCGCCTGCCCTGGCTCGATCGGGAGCGGCGGGCGGCACTCGACGCCGAAGAACGGCTGTTCTGGGCGGTCGTGCTGAGCATCGCGCTCTCCCTCTCCATCGTCCTCGCCCTGGCGGTGGCGCATCGCTACAGCTTCGAGCGGCTGCTCGCCGCGGATGCGCTGGTCGGCGTCGCGCTGGCAGCGCTGGCGGGCGGCAGGCTGCGTTTTGGCGGCGCGGCACGGCGCGTCGGCCTGACCGCGGCGGTGCCGCTGGCGCTGGTGGTGCTGGGCGGCGGGCGCTTCTTCCCATCGTCTGAATACATCATCGGCGGCAAGGACCCGGGCACGTATCTCAACGAGGGGATCCAGATCGCCCAGCGCGGCGCCATTGTCGTCCGCGACCCGGTGGTGGCGGCGGTGCCGCCGTTCGCGCGCGACCTGTTCTTTCCCTCGCACCAGCGGCACGACTACTACGGCACCCGCTTCATGGGGTTCTTCATCACCGATCCCGATCGCGGGCTGGTGGTGGGACAGTTTCCGCATCTGTTTCCGGCCTCCATCGCCATCGGCTACGGCATCGACGGGCTCAGCGGCGCCCGGCGCACGGTCGGTGTCTGGGCCCTGGTCGGGCTGCTGGCGGTCTACTTCGCCGGCGCCCGGCTGGTCGGCCGCACCGCCGCCGCCGCGGCCGCCGCGCTGCTGGCGCTGCACGTCATCGAGGTCTGGTTCTCGCGGTATCCCAACGCCGAGGTGGTGATGCAGGCGCTGCTGTTCGCGGCGCTGCTGGCCAACGCGCGGGCGCACGTCGACCGCGATCGCTTCTTCGCGCCGGTGGCGGGGCTGCTGCTGGCGCTGCTGCTCTTCCTGCGCTTCGATGCAGTCCTGGGGATCGCGGCGGTGGCGGTAGCGCTGGCACTGGCGGCCTGCAACGGTCAGCGTCCGCGGCTGTCGTTCGTGGCGGTATTTGCCGTGGTCACGGCGCTGGCCGCGGCCTACCTGCTGGGGCCGATGCGGGCTTACGCCGATCTGCCGATTGTCTTCCTCAGCAACCTGCCGTGGTGGCAGTACGCCGCGCTCGGCCTGATCGCGGCGGCCGCCGCGGCGGCGCTCGGCGCCGCGGCGGCCTGGCCGCGGCTGGCGTCGGCGGTGGTGCGCTGGACGCCCGCGGCGCTGACGCTCGGGCTCTCGGCGCTGGCGCTCTATGCGCTGTGGCTGCGCCATCCCGGCGGCCGGCTGGCGGCCCACGATGCCTATGCGCTCCGCACCTTCACCGATTTCTATTTGACGCTGCCGGCGCTGCTGGCCGCGCTTATCGGGCTGTGGCTGGTGGCGCGGCAGCGCTTCTGGCGCGACCCGGCGCTGTTCGTCACCGTCGCGGTGTTCTCGTGCTTCTTCTTCTTCAAGATCCGGATCGTCACCGATCACTTCTGGATGGCGCGCCGGTTCGTGCCGGTGATCCTGCCCGGCGCGCTGCTCTTCGCCGCCGCCGCGGCGCTCGGCGGCAGCCGCGGCGAGCGGCGCGGCAGCCGCTCGCTGCGGACCCTGATCGGCGTCACCTTCGTGGCGCTGCTCGCCGCGCACTACGGGCGCGAGAGCCGGCCGCTGCTGCATCACGTCGAATACGCGGGCCTGGCCGGCCGGATCGAGCGGCTGGCCAGCAGCATCGGAGACGACGACCTGGTGATTGCCGAGTCCAGGGACGCCGAAGGCGACGTCCACGTCCTGGCGCTGCCGCTGGCCTACATCTATGCCCGCCAGGTGCTGGTGCTCAACTCTGCCCGCCCCGACAAGCCGAGCTTCGCGGCGTTTCTCGAGTGGGCCCACACCCATTACCGCCGGGTGCTCTTCATCGGTGGCGGCGGCACCGACCTGCTGTCGCACCGCTACGGCGTGCGGCCGCTCGCCAGCGAGCGCTTTCAGGTGCCCGAGTACGACGCCCCCCTCGACGCCTATCCGCGGTTCGTCCGGGCGAAGGAGTTCGACTACGGCGTCTATGTCTTCACCGCGGCGGAGCCCGCCGGGGCCCGCGCCTTCGCGCTCGACGTCGGCGTCAACGACGATCTCCAGGTACTGCGGTTCCACGCCAAGGAGACGGTGGACGGACGGACGATGCGCTGGACCCGCGCGACGTCGTACATCGCCATCGCCGCCATGCCGGCGGCGGCACGCGCGGTGACGCTGTGGATGAACAACGGCGGCCGCCCGGCGGCCGCCCCGCCCGCCACCGTGACCGTCTACCTCCACGGCCAGCTGATCGGCGCGGCCACGGTGTCGTCCGGCTTCGCGCCCTATGCCTTTGCGGTGCCTCCGGAGCTGGCATCGCGCGCCGCCGGCTTCGGCGACCCGGTCGAGCTCAAGCTGGTCACCGCGACCTGGAATCCGCATGACGTGCTCGGCTCGCCGGACGACCGCGAGCTCGGGGTGATGGTCGATCGCGTGGCGGTACAATAATCCGTCCCGATGCCTGACGCTGCCGGCGCTCCACCGCGGCTGCAGATTCACGATCGGCGCGAGCGCGCCGTCGTGGCCGCGGCCGATCTCCTGCTCGGCGCGGCCGCGGCCGGCGCCCGGCCGCTGCGCCGCCGGCGGCGGCCGGAGACGCCCGCCCGGATCCTGCTGCTGCGGCTCGAGCGCATCGGCGATCTGCTGATGGCGCTGCCGGCGATCGCCGACCTCCGCGCGCTGGCCCCGCAAGCGGCGATCGACCTGGTGGTCGGCAGCTGGAACCGGACGCTTGCGGAGGCGGTTCCGGCCGTGACCTCGGTCACCACCCTCGATGCGGCATGGCTGGCGCGCGAGGACGGCGGGCTCGGGGTCGTGGCGCTGCTGCGCGCGGCGCGCCGCTGGCGGGGAGCGGCGTACGACCTGGCCATCAACTTCGAGCCCGACCTGCGCAGCAACCTGCTGCTCGCCGCCTCCGGCGCGGCCTGGACCGCCGGCTATCGGAGCGCCGGCGGCGGTCCGCTGCTCGACGCCTCCTTCGACTACGACGTCCGCGCCCACACCGCAGACAACGCCCGGGGCCTGGTGGCGGCGGTGTTCGGCCGCACCGCGCCAGCACAGGGCCAGCCGCTGCTGACGCTGCCGGCGGCCGCCAGGGCCGAGGCGGCCCGCCGGCTCGCCGCAAGCGCGCCGCTCGCGGGCCTGCACGTGAGCGGCGGCCGCGCCATCAAGCAGTGGCCGCCGGAACGCTTCGCCGAGGTCGCCCAACGTCTCGCCGCCAGCGGCGCCACCATCGTCCTGACCGGCGCACCCGGGGACCGGTCGCTGGTCGATGCCGTCAGGCGGACGCTGCCGGAGGAGCGGGTCATCGACGTCGCCGGCGCGGTTGACCTGCTGGCGCTGGCGGCGATGCTGGAGCGCCTCGACGTCCTGATCACCGGCGACACCGGCCCGATGCACCTTGCGGTGGCGGTGGGCACGCCGGTGGTGGCGATCTTCGGCCCGTCGGACCCCGCGCGCTACGCGCCGCGCGGCGCGTCGGATCGTGTCATCCGCGTCGATCTGCCGTGCAGTCCGTGCAATCGCATCAGGAAGCCACCGGCGCGCTGCGTCGGCCACGCCCCCGACTGCCTCGAACAGGTGAGCGCCGACCGCGTGTTCGCCGCCGCCATGGCCGTCCTTCAGCCACGGCTTCCGCCGCCATTGGCCGGTAGCGCATGAGCAGCGGACACCGGGACGCGCTCGGCATACTGACGCTCTACGACGCCGCCGGCGCGCGGCGGGTGCGCCTGGCGGACTATCTCGACGCCGCCGCCGAGGAGGCGGCCGCGGCGGCGGCGCACGCCTGGATCAAGGCACTCCGCCACCTTGCCGTCGATGGTCAGCCGCTGCGCCGGCGGTTCCACCTGCGCGGTGACTCACTGTGGTGGTTCACCGAGCTCTACCTGCACAAGCAACAGGTCGTGCTGCAGCTGCACCGGACGGTGATGGCGCTCGAACGGGTGCTGCTGGCCGAGCGGCCCTCGGCAATCGCATCAGCCGGTCCGTTCCGTCTCCTGCGGGCGGCGGGGCCGGCGCTGGCCGGGGTGCACGGGGTGCGCTGGCGCGGGCCGCGGGGCGTACAACGTCCCCGGATCCGGCTGGCACGCATCAGCCTCCGGGCCCGCCTCCTCAGGCTGGGCTCGCGCGCCTCGCGCCTGCGGCCCGACCGCCGCGCCAGGACCGAACGCCATCGCCCGGGCGGCGTTGCGGCCTTCATCCATTCCGCGTTCTGGCAGCGCGGCGGCGCGGCCGGCGGCGCGGAATCTTACATCGGTCCGGTGCTCGAGGCGATCGAGGCCGCCCCGGCGGCGGTGCGCTTTGTCGGCGTCGGACCCGCCGCCAATTTCCGCGCCCGGCGATGGTGGCACCCGGTACAGGGCACGCCGGCGTCCGGTTCGGTGATCCCGATCGAGGCCTTCGCCGGCCTGCGCGCCTTCGAGGACTCGGACGGCGTCTGGCGCGATCGCCGTGCCTCGCTGCGGACGCTGTGGCGCAGTGCCGAGATCAGGGGGCACGCGGTGATCGGCGGCGCCGACTGCTGGCCGATCGTCCGCGAGGAACTGGCGGGCGTCGTGCTGCTGCAGTGGACGTGGTCGGCACGCGCCATGGACGAGGCGGCGGCCGCACTCGACGCGCTCCGGCCGGCGGTGGCGCTCACCTACGCCGAGGCTGGAGGCTGGGGGCGCGCGCTGATGCTCGAGTGCCGCCGGCGCGGGATTCCGTCGCTCGGACTGCAGCACGGCTTCATCCACCGCCACTGGCTCAATTACCGGCACGAGGCCGACGAAATGGCGCCGGACCCGGACGCACCGGCCGACCGCGGCTTCCCGCACCCCACCCGCACGCTGCTGTTCGACGACTTCGCCCGCGAACATCTCGACGTCAACGGCCGGTTTCCGCCCGGCTCCCTGGCGGTCACCGGCAGCCCCCGGCTCGACGCCCTCGTCGCTGCGGCGGGGCGGCTCTCGAACGAGGACATCGCCGAGGCCAGGGCGGCGGCCGGGGCCCACGCCGAGTCCAGCCTGGTCCTGCT
>JAYTEJ010000188.1:0-5028 GCA_043735365.1 Acidobacteriota bacterium | reverse complement strand
TTGACGCGCTTCGGACGGAGGCCTTACGGACAGGACGTAGGCTGGTTGTTCAGCCCTTCGTAGTCGTGGACGAATTGCGCCGTGGTCGTGCCATTGGCGCGGTGCAGCCGCACGACGTACAGACTGTCGTAGTCACCGGACGGCCAGGCCGGAACGGTGACGCCAGTGCCGTAAGCGTTCATGATGTTCTGGACCACTTCCTGGAGCTTCAGATGCTCCCACGCGATGAAGACCGTTGATGAGGCGTACGTCGTGCTGAGCAGTGCCGCCTGCAGCCCGGTGATGTCGGTGTAGCCGAACTCTGCGTTCACCGGCAGACCGAGTCTGATGGCCGTCGGCTCGATGGTGGCGAGCGGCCGGACGTAGTAGAAGCTGCCCGCGGAGTCGGTCACTTTGGGGGCCGGGTTTGGCGCGAAAAGGTACTGCGGCGTGCCGTAGAGAGAGGTGAGCACCGGCGGCAGAGCGAGCGCGCGCTGCAGGCCCTGGCAGGTGAGCTGACCGTAGCCGCCGGACGGCTTCTCCCCATGCCGCAAGAAGACAAGCGTTTCGGTGGTCGCAGTACCGCCACTGACAACCGTCGAGGCGAACGTGGCGGTCGCCAGGGTGGCGGCGACGTGGCTGCTGACCGCGAGGCCGGCGTAAAATGTCGATCCCATGGCGATCGTGGCGGAGCCGACCGTCGTCCAGCTCGTCCCGTTGGTCGACCTGTAGGCGGTGAACGTGCTCCCGGTGCGCGTCAGCTTCACGAATTGCGGCGCCGTTCCGGTGCCTCCGGATGTGTTCGTGGATAGCCCGTTGGTCGACACCCGCCGCTGGAAGGCCAGTCCCTTGCCCGCGCTGACGAGCATGAACGCGTGGCGCGACCCCGGCGACAGGCTCTCCCGCATCATCACCCCGGCCTTGGTCCAGTCGGCGACAGGATCCACGCTGGTCACCTGCGCGACAATCGAGCCGTCGCCGCTGAGCGTCGTGTAGGCGAAGCGGAAGGCGTCGGCGGTGCCCCAGACGTCCGCGCCGGCGCCCTGCACGGTGAAGGCGTCGCCGCTGCCGATCGCGCTGCCGGCGGCGCCGACGGCACCGATATCCGTGCTGCTCCAGCCGTCAGGCAGGGGCTGGGCCGAGGCCAGGCCACCGGTCAGGAGAAGAAGCACCGACAGGAGCAGCGGCAGGCGGATGGACGGTCTGTTCAAGATATGCCTCGAAAGCGGAGTGGGGATGCGCCGATGCCGCGGCAGAGCCGTGTTCCTCAGGTGATGGCGTGGTAGCTCGCGCCAGCTTCCATGGCGCGAGGTCATGTTCGACGGCCGTGTGGGCTCGCGTCTGAATCCGAGCAATATCGCCGCCAGTGCGACGGCGGGCGGATCGTGCCGAATATCGACGAAATCGACGGACCCGGACATGCCGCTGCCGCGCCACACTACTGAACCGTTTGGTAAGAGTTACGCGATGTTGCGGTGAGCGCCCGAATGGCGCTGGACTGGTTGCATGCGGCGACTGATTTTCAGACGCGGCCGCTGGTGGCGAGAGCTGGAGGCGTCAATCTGCCGCTGGTGGCGTCGGTTCTGGCGTCAGTTCATTCCCCCCTGAGTCGCGCTTGCGAGGTCCCGAGCCTCTTCAGCCGCCGCGCTTCACTGTGATGCCGATATGGCGAAGAGAGTGGGGGAGACGCTGGCGACGTGGACAACCTCGCTTCGGCCTTGGAAGGTCCACAGCGCCGAGCCGCTCCTGAAGGCCGCGATGCTGTCGAGCGTGTGGCTTCGAGCCTGCCAGTCAACGAACGTCCCGGGCGAGACGTCGCCGCGGTCGGTGCCCTGAGTTGGATTCCGCTCGTAGAGGCGTCAGGGCGCCTGATAGATCCGGATCTGCGCCGCCTGGCTGCCCCGGTGCGGGACGGCGAGATAGAGGCGGCCGAGGTCGGGCACAAACAGCGCGGTTCGAGCGCCGGAGGCTGTCGGCAGGTGGGCGACGCGGGTGAACTGGTTCGGCTGTGGCTCCTCGAAGACGTCGAGAAACCCTTCGCCGCCGGCGACGTAGAGACGCTTGCGCGCGGCATCGTAAAACAGGTCGTCGGTGTCGCCGACGATGTCGAAGGAGGTCAACGGCCTGCCGGTGGTCGTGTCGTAGACGAGCGCTTTGGCCGGGCGCCGGCAGCCGATGAACAGCCGATGGCGCGGCTCGTCCAGCGCCATCGGGAAATTGGCGCGGGCGCCGGTCACCGGCCAGGCCGCCACCACTTTCATCGACCGCCGATCGACGACCGCGATCCGATCGGCCGCCGGGACGTTGACGAAGATGCGCGGCCCGGACGATTCGAGCTGGAACGACTCGGGATGGCCGGGCAACCGGGCTTCTCCAGCCACCGCGCCTTCCGCCGCCGTGACGGCCGCGAGTGCGCCGTCTCCATAGCCGACGTACCACCGTTCTCCCGCCCGCTCATAGCGCACGTTATCCGCATCGTCGCCGAGCCGGACCGTTCGAGTGACGCGGAAATCTTCAGCGTCGAGGACCTGGATGCCGTCTCCCTGACCGTTCGCGACCGCGACCAGCCTGAGGTCCGGCGCCGCGGCAATCCCCTGCGGCTCGCGAAACCCTGGCCGCGTGCTGTGGTGGCGGCTGTTCTTCAGGTCCAGCACTTCAACCGTGTTGTTGCCGAGGGCTGCGATGAACAGCCGCGCCGCGGCCGCATCGTAGGCGAGGTGATCGATCCGGCCCTCGACACCGGGCAAGGGAATGGCGCCGACGAAAGCGAGCGGGTTCCGGGTCGCAATGTCCTGCGAGAAGAGCAGAGCGAAGAGGATGACCGAGAGGCCCGTTCGCATTGGGACACTCATCATACCGTGATAGATCCTCTCGGGACACCTGCGCTGATGTTCAGACGCCGCCGTTGGTGACGATGGCTGCTGGCGGCGTCATGTCTATCGCCCCCTCATGGTCACGTCCACCGCCTGGCTAAGACGCTGATTCTTGAGGGGATGTGTTCCGGCAACGCAACCCGGCGCCCCGTCTCCCCGCATGTCGTAGCGCTTTCAAGAGCGCCGTCGTATTCCTCTCTGCGCCGGGCATCCTATAAACAAAGCCCGGGGCACCCGTTTTCATTCACTATTCGAAACAGAGGGACACATGCGCACTGTGATCATCGCGGCGCTCGCACTCGCGGCGACCGGCACCGGGCTGCTCGCCCATGACGCCGGCTCATCCGGGCCCTACAAGGTCCTGAAGACCGTCAAAACCGGCGGCGACGGCGGCTTCGACTACGTTTACGCCGACTCAGCCGGCCGCCGGCTCTACATCCCGCGCAGCGGCGCGAATGCCCGGATCTCGGTCTTCAACCTCGACACGCTGGAGGCGGTGGGGGAAATACCCAAGGTCAGCGCCCGCGGCGCCGCCGTCGACCCCGTGTCCCATCACGGCTTCTCGAGCAGCAAGCCGGTGGCGATGTGGGACGCTGGCACGCTCGCGGTCATCAAGACCATCGACGTCGAGGGGAACCCGGACGGCATCCTCTTCGACCCGTTCAACGCCCGCGTCTACGTGCTCAGCCACAGCGCCCCGAACGCCACGGTGATTGACGCCAAGGATGGCTCGGTGGTGGGCACGATCGACCTCGGCGGCGCCCCCGAGCAGGCGGTCACCGACGGCAAGGGGCATCTCTACATCGATCTCGAAGACAAGGACACCGTTGCCGTCGTCGACGCGACGACGCTGAAGGTCACCGCCCGGTATCCGCTGAATGGCAAGGGGGGCGAGCCGGCGGGGCTGGGCTTCGACGTCAAGAACGGGATCCTCTTCGTCGGCTGCCACGACCCGCAGACCATGGTCGTGCTCAACGCCGCCGACGGCAAAATCCTGGCGACGCTGCCGATCGGCGCCGGCGTCGACGGCACGCTGTTCAATCCGGCGACGATGGAGGCCTTCAGCTCGCAGGGGGACGGCACGCTCACCGTCGTCAAGGAGAGCAGCCCGACCAGCTTCGCGGTCGAGCAGACCGTCAAGACGATGACGCGCGCGAAGACGCTGACGCTGGATACGAAGACGAATCACATCCTGCTGATTGCCGCCGAGTTCACCCCGCCGCCGCCGGCGCCGGTGGGTGCCGCTCCTGCCGCCGGAGGCCGCGGCCGCGGCCGCGGACAGCTGGTGCCCGACTCGTTCTCGATTCTCGTCGTCGGCAAGTAGTGCGGCGGAGGGCCGTCGCGCCCGGGCTCAGGGGGCCGGCGCGGCGGTCGCCTGGTCGATCGTGACCATGGTGTCGATGGGGGGCGGCGGGTAGCGGACCGTCGAGCCGTTCGCCCATCGCACTTCGAGCGCGGAGATCGCGGTCGCCTTGCCGAGCCCGAAGTGGACCCGGAGGTCGGACTGCGACATCTGGCCGCGGCCGCTCGCCACCTCGCCGCGCATCCGGCGCCCGCCCGCGGTCACGAATACCACTGACCCGATGGCGTCCCTGGGGCACTTCGCCGCCGGATCCCCGCGAAGGCGGATCGCGACCCAGTGTCCCCGGCCACTTCCTTCGTTGTGCGCCAGCGTCGGCGGGGCGTCGATGTTGTTGATGACGACATCGAGCCCGCCATCGTTGTCGATGTCCGCGACCGCCGATCCCCGCGAGGTCCGTGGCGTCGTCAGCCCCGCCCCGGCGGAGGCGCCGACTTCCTCGAAACGCTGCCCCTCGAGGTTGCGGAAGAGCAGCGCCCGCTGCGCGTAGGACGTGTTCCAGTCCATCCGATCGGCCACCGGGTAGACGTGGCCGTTCACCGTCAGCAGGTCGAGCCAGCCATCGTTGTCGTAGTCGAGGAAATGGGTGCCCCAGCCGAGAAAGGGCACCGACGGCTGGCCGATGCCCGCCTTGAAGCTGACGTCCGAGAACATCGCCCCGTCCTGGTTGTGGTACAGCACGTTGAAGTCGTCGGCGAAATTGGTGATGTGGATGTCGTCGCGGCCGTCGTTGTCGTAGTCGCCGATGGCGACGCCCATGTGCGCCTGCTCGCGGCCGTTGGTGTCGAGCGCCGCGCCCGACGCGTAGCTGACGTC
>JAYTEJ010000187.1:0-9007 GCA_043735365.1 Acidobacteriota bacterium | reverse complement strand
GAGCCCCTTGACTGGCGCCAGGCCGGCCGACATCGTGACGTTGTAAATCACCTGAAACGCGAACCCGGAAATGATGCCTCCCACCAGATACGCCCCGATACGGTCCTTCGACAGCCGGGCCGCCTCGAGCGATCTGACGATGACGAACAGGTAAAGCCCCAGCACCACCAGCACGCCGATGAAGCCGTGCTCTTCGGCCAGGACCGAGAAAATGAAGTCGTTGTCGGCGACCGGCAGGAACTTGTAAGTCCCCTGGGTGCCGTTCATGAAGCCCTTGCCGCGCAGCCCGCCCGAACCGACGGTGACCCGCGCCTGGATCTGCTGGTAGCCGCGGCCGCGCGGGTCCTGCTCGGGATTGAGAAAGGTGATGATGCGGTCTTTCTGGTAGTCCTTGAGCGCCACTTTCCACGCCACCGGCGCCAGCAGGACGGCGGCAATCGCGACGATGGCAATCAGCCGGAGTCGCAACCCGGCCAGGAAGGCGATTCCGAAACAGACCGGGACCAGGGTGACGGCCGTGCCGAGGTCCGGCTGCTTGGCGATGAGAATGAAGGGCGCGAGGAAGAACAAGGCGGCGATGACCAGGTCGCCGACGTTGCGCGCGCCGCGGCGGTTCTCGCCGAAGTACATCGCCAGGATCAGCGCCAGCACCAGTCGTCCGAATTCCGACGGCTGCAGGTTGAAGACGCCGAGGGAGATCCAGCGGGTCGAGCCGCCGGCCCGGACGCCGCCGATCAGCACGAACAGCAGCAGCCCGAGCAGCGCGACGTAGAGGAACAGCGAGTGCTCCGCGAGAAAGCGGTAGTCGAGCGCCAGCAACACCAGCAGCGCGCAGACGCCAAGACCGACCGCGTAGAGCTGCACCCAGAAACGGCTGCCGGCATGGCCGCCGCCCCCCGGGAGGTGGACGTAGGTGGTGCTGTAGATCATCGACAGGCCGATGGCGCCGAGAATCAGCACCGCGCCGAGCAGCAGCCAGTCGATGTGGAAGTAGAGGCGCCGTTCGAACATGTCAGTCGTTCCCGCCGATGGGCGCGCCGCCTCGGGCGTAAGGATCCAGGTAATTGAGGCGAAGGCTTTCGTGAGTGGGCGGAGGCGGCAGCGGCTTGCCGTCCTTCATCGCGAAGTGAGTCTCGAGGATGTGGTGCGCGAGCGAGGCCGCGTTCGGTCCATGAATGCCGTGCTCCAGGAAGACGACGCCGGCGATCTCCGGGTTGTCGCGCGGCGCAAAGAACACGAACCAGCCATTGTCGCGGAGATCCCTGGTCGATCTGCCCGCAGCGATCCGCCCCTTGTTGGAGATGACCTGCGCGGTGCCGGTCTTCCCGCAGACGTCATGCCCTTCGATGCGCGCCCGCCCGCCAGTGCCGCCGCCATTCACGACGCCCCACATGCCGTCGCGAATCGCCTGAAGCTTCTCGGGCGTGACGTCAACCTTCGACTGCGGCGGCGGCGCCGCAACAGGCTTCAGTCCAGTGCCGTCGTCCACTGCCTTCAAGAGATGCGGCGTGATGCGCGTCCCGCCGTTCGCGATGGTGGCCGCGTACACCGCCATCGATATAGGGGTCACGGCCACCTGTCCCTGGCCTATCGCGACCGAGATCGTCTCACCCGCGTACCACTTCGATTCCTTCTGCGTCTTCTTCCATTCGGTCGACGGCACCAGGCCGACGAGCTCATTCGGCAGATCGATATTCGACTTCACGCCGAGGCCGAAGAGCGTGGCCCACTTGTTGATGCGGTCGACTCCCAGCATGTTACCGACCGTGTAGAAATACACGTCGCAGGACTGCTCGATCGCGTGGCGCAGATCGACGGTTCCGTGTCCGCCCTTTTTCCAGCACCCAAATCGGTGCCCGTAGAACGTCGCGGATCCGGAACAGTGCACCTGGAAGCTCGGCGTAATCACGTCTTCTTCGAGGCCGGCCAGGGCGACCGCCATCTTGAACGTCGAACCCGGCGAGTACCTCCCCTGGAGGGCGCGGTTCTGCAGCGGTCTCAATTCGTCCGTATTCAGCTCCTGCCAGGTCTTCTTGTCGATTCCCGCGGAGAACGCATTGGGATCGTAGGCAGGGCGGCTCGTGAACGAGAGCACCTCTCCGGTGCGCGGATCGAGAACGACAGCGGCCCCGTTGAAGCCGGACGCGACGAACGCATCGTCTGTCGCTTTCTGGAGATCGGCGTCGATCGTGAGCTGCAGCCGGCGTCCCTCGATAGGATCCTCCTTTTCGAGCTCCTCGATTTCCCGTCCGAGACTGTTGACGACCACGGCCCGGTTGCCCTCGGTGCCCATCAGCAGCCGGTTGTAGGCCTGCTCGACCCCCGCCTGGCCGACGAAATCGCCGGACTCGACCCCGGCATACTCCGGCCGGGCCAGCTGCGCCTCCGTGACCTCGCTGACGTAGCCGAACAGGTGGGCCGCCATGTCGCTGGTCGGATAGTGCCGCGCCGGCACCTGCCGCGGCTCGATCCCCGGCAGCTCGAAGCGCCGTGCCCGCACCGCGATCACCTGTTCGCGGCTGGCGTTCTCGATGAGGACGATGGGACGGTAGCTGGGATCGCGGCGCCGGCGATTGACCGCCTCGCGAAGCTCGGCCTCGTCGGTGCCGGTCGCCTCGGCCAGGGTATGGAGGGTCTGGTCGAGGTTGGGGGTCTGCTCGCGCAGCAGGGCGATGTTGAAGCTGTTCTGGTTGTCGACCAGGACCTTGAAATTCCGGTCGAACAGCACGCCGCGCGGCGCCGGCAGCGGCAGCCGGCGCAGGTGGTTCTCCGCGGCCATCTCGGCGAAGCGATCGTGCTGGGCGATCTGGAAGATCCAGAAGCTGACCCCCAGCATCGCAAAGCACCCCGCGACAACGTACTGGATGACCGTGAGCCTCTGGGTGAGGCTGCGACGATCGTCCGGCATCAGGGTCGGGCTGGACATGAAAAGCTCACTGCAATCCTAATATCGCCCAGGGAGCCAATCCAGGCCCCCGGGACCGCGGCACCTTGCTCAGTACCTCCCCCTGGCCTGCCGCCGCTGCAGCAGGCCCGGGGTGCCTTCGGCAATCTGGAACGCCAGCACACCGATGGCGGCATTGATCAGCGCCTGGAGCATTACCGCGCGGTAGTGCATCGTGAACGCGCGCGACTCGACCAGCGAGTAGACCGCCTGAAAGCAGAGCTCGTGGACGAAGGTCGCGCCCACGAACATCACGAAACGGGGCAACGGCTGCGAGACGATGAACTGCGCGCCGAGCACGCCGACCAGGAAGCCGACGATGGTCTTCGACAGTCCGCCGATGCCGACGATGCCGCCGGCGAGCGCGTCCTGGGCGATCCCCCCGGCGGTCCCGGCCAGCAGCCCGGTCCCCGCGCCGAAGGCGAGCGCGACGTAGACGATCGCCACCAGCACCAGGTTGACCCACGTGCCCGCGGACAGCCACATGCCCGAGAGCGTCGCCTGCAGCACGATGGCCACGGCCAGCGCCGACAGGACGCCGACGGTTCTCACTTGGCGGTCCCGCCCGCGGCCGGCGTCGTTCCGGCCGCGGCTGCAGGAGCCTCGGACACCGCCGGCCTCGACGGCACCAGCACCACCAGCACCGCGTCGATATTCGAGAAATTCACCGCCGGCCGTACCGTAATCGTCCGATAGAGCTGGCTCCCCCGCTCGGAGCTCACCACCTCACCGATCGGGAAGCCCTTCGGGTAGATGCCGTCCACCCCCGAGGCCACGACGACATCGCCCGGCTTGAGGTCGGCGAGGTTCGACACCAGATCCATCGTCAACCCAGGCTCCTTGTCCGACCCCGCCACCATGCCCCCGGCGCCCGTGCGTTCGGTCACCGCCCCGGCGGCGGCGTAGCGATCGATGAGCAGCTGCACGCGGGCGGCGTGCGCGGCCGGACGGCCGATAATCCGTCCGACGATGCCGGCCGGCGCGATCACCGCCATGTTGGCCTCGATCCCGTCGGCACTGCCTCGTCCAATCGTCACCGTGCGCATGCCCGGATTGGGGTTGCCGGCAATCACGTCCGCGGCCAGCGTCGGCAGGGCGGTCGTGGTCCTGAGATCGAGCAGCGTCTGGAGCTGCTCCGACCGGCGCGCCAGCGACCGCTGCTCCTGGAGCCTGACCTCGAGATCCGCGACCCGGCCGTGGAGCTGTTCGTTCTCCAGCTGCGCCCCGCGGAGCGCGACGTAGCGCTCCCAGAACGTCCGCCCGCCGTGCAACGCGCTCGAGGTGCCGCCCTGCACCCGGGCGAACATTCCGAACGTCATCGCCTCGAGCACCGGCACCCCCGACTTCGACTGCACCTGCACCGAAATCAGGAAGATGTGCCCCAGCGTCACGACGAACAGCAGCACCCCGGTGCGCCGGCGGATATCCAGCATGGCTGTCAGCTCTCGGCTGTCAGCGGTCAACGCGTCGACTGTCCGGCCCCGGCCGTACATCGTTCTCGGCTGACGGCTGCCGGCTAGTCAATCGAAATCTTCCGCAACAGGTTGAAGTCGGACAGCATCTTGCCCGCCCCCAGCACTACCGACGACAGCGGGTCCTCGGCCATCGCCAGCGGCAGCCCGGTCTCCTCGCGCAGCCGCTTGTCGAGGTTCTTGAGCATCGATCCGCCGCCGGTGAGGACGATGCCGCGATCGACGATGTCGGCCGACAGCTCCGGCGGCGTCCGCTCGAGCGCCACCCGCACGGCGTCGACGATGACGTTGACGGTCTCGGCCAGCGCCTCGCGGATCTCCTCGTCGGTGATGGTGATCGTCTTGGGCACGCCCTCGATCAGATGCCGCCCCTTGATCTCCATCGTCATCCGCTCGTCGAGCGGGAAGGCGGAGCCGATCTCCATCTTGATCGCCTCGGCGGTGCGCTCGCCGATCAGCAGGTTGTAGGTCTTCTTGATGTACTGGATGATCGCCTCGTCCATCTCGTTGCCGGCGACCCGGACCGCCTTGCTGTAGACGATGCCGGCCAGGGAGATGACGGCGATGTCGGTGGTGCCGCCGCCGATGTCGACGATCATGTTGCCTGAGGGCTCGGTGATCGGCATCCCGGCGCCGATCGCCGCCGCCATCGCTTCCTCGACGAGATGGACCTCGCTGGCCTTGGCGCGGTAGGCGCTGTCCTTGACCGCCCGCTTCTCGACCTGGGTGATCTCCGACGGCACGCCGATGACGATGCGGGGGCGCACCCAGACGTTGCGGTTGTGCGCCTTCTTGATGAAGTAGGTGAGCATCTTCTCGGTCACCTCGAAGTCGGCGATGACGCCGTCCTTCATCGGCTTGATCGCGACGATGTTGCCGGGCGTGCGCCCGAGCATGTCCTTGGCGTCCTTGCCGACCGCCTCGATGCGGCCGTTGACCTTGTTGATGGCGACAATCGACGGCTCGTTGACGACGATACCCTTGCCGCGCGCGTAGACGCAGGTGTTCGCGGTGCCGAGGTCGATCGCAAGATCGCTCGAGAACAGGGAAAAGAGAGAACGCAGACTCAACGACAGCTCCTTCGGTCGCGGGAGGCGGTCCGCTGCCGGCTCAGGAAATCGAGCCCGCCGCGGGCGGCCGGTGCCCGACGATCAGCATTCAGTAGTGCGGCTTCCGGCGACATGCAGTCCGTTCTTGCCGTGATCCTTGACCCAGTACATCGCCCGATCGGCCGCGTCGATCAGCCCTTCCGCCGAGGTCGCGACGTCCGGCAGCGTGGCGACCCCCACCGACGCGGTCAGCGCCACCGAGAGGCCGTCGCCGGTGAGGAAGCGGAAGGCGGCGATGCGTTCCCGCACCCGCTCGCCCACCGCCTCGGCCCCCTCCGACCCGGTGTCCGGCAGGATGAGCGCGAACTCGTCGCCGCCGAAGCGCGCCACCATGTCGGTCTCGCGGGCGCTGGCCCGAATCACGCCGGCGACCTCGACCAGGGCCCGGCTGCCGTAGAGGTGCCCGTGGGTGTCGTTGATCGACTTGAACCCGTCGAGATCGATGAACAGCAGCGACAGCGGCCGTCCGCCACGCGACGATCGCTTGGTCTCGCGCCGCAGCACCTGCGACAGGAACCGCGAGTTGTAGAGCTGCGTCAGGTCGTCGGTCACCGACAGCGCCTCGGCGCGCTGGAGGCGGATCGCGCTCTCGATCGCAATCGCGCCTGGCTCGATCCCCGCCAGCACCGCCGTCAGGGTGCCGGCCTGGAAACGCGGCACCGCGGCCGCCGGACCGCTGTCGAGGGCCACCAGCGCCCCGACGGTGCGGCCCCGGCACTGCAGCGGAAATCCAAGGGCGGAGACGGCCGCGGACGCCGACAGCCGGTCGTCCTGCGACAGGTTCGCCGAGACGAACACCTCGCCCGACCGCATCACCCAGTCGCCAACCGCGGCGCCGCAGCCTTCGAGCGCCGGGTCGAGCCCGGCCGCGGCCATCTGCCGCGGGCGCTCCGCGCCATCCTCGGCCAGGACCAGCCAGGCGGAGGCCGGAATCCAGGTCGCGACCTCCACCACCAATGCCTCGGCGACCTTCTCGGGCTCGAGGCTGGCGCTGACGGCTCGGACCATGTCCGCCAGTACATCGGCTCGGGAGAGACGCCGCTTGAGAGGTACCTGCAGCGGGATCAGTCTGCTCGCGAGATCACGGCGCGCGGCCGACACGGCTGTGCTCGATGGGCGACGGGCGCGAGGCTGCCGACCTGTCGGGGTCAATCGGCTCTGCGTCCTGTAAAAATGGCGGGTCCCTCTAAGTCCTTCTATCCAACGAGAATATAACACGAAGAAGAGGTTCCGGGTTCGGGGTTCGGGGTTCGGGGTTCAGGACGTGGCGGGGGTTGAAAGGGGTGTGCCCTAGTGAAACCGGTTCCTGGCAACGGGTACTGGCGGCCTTGCCGTGCACTCGCGCTATAATGTTCGTTTCCATTCCGAAAACGACGAGGCGGCAGAGACATGACGATGCTCGACCGGATGCGGCGACACAAGGGTTGGCTCAAGTGGAGCCTGGCCATTGTGGTGCTCGCCTTCATCCTTCTCTACATCCCCAGCTTCCTCCAGAGCGACGCGTCGGGCGCCGGGAACAACCAGGTGGTGGCCTCGATCGACGGCCACACCATCACCGCCGACAGGTTCCGCCGGGTCTATCAGCAGCAGATGCAGGCCTACCGGTCGTCGTACGGCGCCAATGTCGACGAGCGGATGCTCAAGCAGCTCGGCATCGACCAGCGCATCGTCCAGCAGATGCTGGAAGAGGAAGCGGCGCTGGCCGAGGCGTCGAAGCTGGGCATCACCGCGACAGACGAGGAAGTGCGCGAGCGCATCGCGGTGCTGCCGGCGCTGCAGGAGAACGGCCACTTCATCGGCGAGGATCGCTACCGGCAGCTGCTGTCGATGCAGAACCCGCCGATGCGGCCGGACGAGTTCGAGGAACAAGTGCGGCGGGGCGTCACGGTGGAGAAGCTCCAGGCGGCGTTGACCCACTGGATCACGGTGACGGATGCCGAGGTCAGCGACGAGTTCCGGCGCCGCAACGAGAAGGTCAGGCTCGCGGTCGTCTCCTTCCCCGCCGACAAGTTCCGGCAGGGGCTCGAAGCCTCCGATGCCGAGCTCACCGCCTACTTCGACGCCCACAAGAACGAGCTCAAAATCCCCGAGAAGCGCAAAGTGAAGTACGCGCTCATCGACATGCAGGCGATGCGGGAGCACCTGCAGATCTCGCCACAGGACATCCAGCGCTCGTACGAAGACAACCAGCAGCAGTACTCCACGCCCGAGCAGGTCCGCGCCAGTCACATCCTGCTCAAGACCGAAGGCAAGGACGAAGCGGCCGTCCGAAAGCGGGCCGAAGAGCTGCTGGCGAAGGTCCGCAGCGGCGCCGACTTCGCCGCCCTGGCAACCCAGAATTCCGAGGACGACGCCAGCAAGGCCAAGGGCGGGGACCTCGACTACTTCGGCAAGGGGCAGATGGTGCCGGAGTTCGACAAGGTCGCCTTCGCGCTGCCGCCCGGACAGATCAGCGATCTGGTGAAGACGCAGTACGGCTTCCACATCATCAAGGTGACCGACAAGAAGGCGGCGGTGACCAAGCCGCTCGCCGCCGTGCGCGCCCAGATCGAGGACCAGTTGAAGTGGGAGCGGGCGCAGACCGAAGCGCAGCGGATGGCCGACGACCTGGCGGCGAAGATGAAGAAGCCGTCGGACTTCGACAGCGTCGCCAAGCCGCGCGGCCTGACCGTCGGCGAATCGGGCCTGTTCTCGAAGGACGAACCGATCTCCGGCCTCGGCATGGCGCCGGCGGCCGCGCAGCGGGCCTTCGACCTCAAGGACGGCGAGGTCAGCGACGCGATCCGCACGCCCCAGGGCTTCGCCTTCATCAGCGTCACCGGCCGGCAGGATGCCTACGTGCCCAAGCTCGAGGAAGTGAAGGCGCGGGTCCGCGACGAAGTGCTGAAGAAGAAGGCGATCGAAGCGGCCCGGGCGCGGGCCGCCGCGGTCGACGCGCAGATGAAGTCCGGCGACTTCACGGCCGCGGCCAAGGCCGCCGGCCTCGAGGTCAAGACCACCGACCTCATCGCCCGCGGCGCCCCGGTCGGCGACGTCGGCGCCAGCCCGGCGATCGACGCCGCCGCCTTCGCGCTGCCCGCCGGCGGCGTCAGCGATCCCATCGTCACCGACAACGGCGCGGTGATCGTGAAGGTGCTGGAGAAGAAGGACGCCGAGACCGCCGCCGCCGCGGCGGCGGCCACGGCCAACGGACAGCCGGCGCCGACGAAGGATTCGCTGCGGACGGAGCTGCTGAACGAGCGCCGCAACCGCTTCTACGCCTCCTACATGACCCGGGCGCGCGAGCGGATGAAGGTCAACATCAACCGCGACGTCATCGCCCAGCTGGTGGCGTAGCTGCCAGCTACCTGACGAACACGTTCGGCATGATCGCCAGCGGTTCCCCGCGGCGGAAGACGTGCAGGGGGGCCGCCAGCATCTGCAGGCTGCGGACGTCGCGCAGACCGAACATCGCGCCGATCGCCCCGGCCGCGCTGTCCGCC
>JAYTEJ010000186.1:0-3343 GCA_043735365.1 Acidobacteriota bacterium | reverse complement strand
CTCAGCCAGAAGTCCCAGTCTTCGCAGCCGTCGCGCATCGACTCGTCGTAGCCGCCGACGGCCTCGAAGGCGGGGCGGCGGACCAGCGCCGCACCGTTGACGGTGTTGCGCGCCAGCAGCGCCGGCAGGTCGCAGCGCTCGGGGGCCCAGACCCAGTGCTCGTCGCCGAACGTCTCCAGCCAGTGCGACACGAAGGCGACGTCGGGACGGTCGTCGAGCAGCCGCAGCCCCTTCTCGAACCAGGCCGGCGCCAGGCGGTCGTCGGCGTCGAGCGCACAGAAAACCTCGCCCGAGGCGTGCCTGGCGGCGTGATTCCGCGCTGCCGGCAACCCCCTGTTGCCCGTCCGCAGCACCGTGACTCCGGGCCCGGACAGCAACGATAACGTCTCGATCGTCGCCGGCTCCGTCGAGCCGTCGTCGACAACGATGATCTCGAAGTCCTGGCAGGTCTGGCTGCGGACGCTGGCGACGGCCTCGTCGATGAAGCCGCCGTGGTTGAAGCACGGCAGCAGGACCGAGACCCGCGGCGTCTTCGTCATGGCCGGGCCGCGGCCTCCGGCGCCTGGGTTTCGGTGAGCAGCGCCAGGTAGCGATCGGCGACCTCGGCTGACGGCCCGGCCATGATGATGCGGCCGCCCTCGAGCAGCAGCGCGCGGTCGCAGAACGCGGTGATGGTCCGCGGCTCGTGGCTGACGAGCAGCATCGAGTGCCCGGCACGGTGGAGCTCGCGGTAGCGCCCCTGGCAGCGCTCCTTGAACTCGGCGTCGCCGACCGCGAAGATCTCGTCGAGGATCAGTACGTCCCTCACCGCTCTGAAGGCGACCGCGTACGCCAGCCGCGCCGCCATGCCGCTCGAGTAGTGGCGCAGTTCCAGATGGGCAAAGCGCTCGAGCCCGGCGAACTCGAGAATCGACGCCGTCGCCGCCCGCAGGTCGCGCAGCGTCAGCCCCATCACCGTCCCGAGCAGCTCGATGTTGTCGATGGCGTCGAGGTCTGGATTCCAGCCCACCCCGAGCTCGAGGATCGGCGTAATTGCCGCGCGGACATCCACCCTGCCGGCGTCCGCCGGGTAGATTCCGGACACGATCCGCAACAATGTGCTCTTCCCGGACCCGTTGCGCCCCATCAGGCCAAGGCTCTCCCCGGGCCGCAGCTCGAAGCTGACGCCGTCGAGCACGCGCAGGCGCTCGGTCGCTCGCGGCCTGAAGAAATCCAACGCGTGCTCGCGCACGGTCTCGCGCCGCACCGACGGGATGACGAAGCTCTTCGACACCCCGTGCGCCTCGAGTAGCGGCGTCACCTCAGATCTCCTCCGCCACCCGCGGCGCGCGGATCGCATAGATCGTCCAGCCGATGCCGAGAGTGGCGGCCGCTTCGGCGAACAGCAGCAGGTGGGCGAGCGGCGAGGGGGCGCGGCCGTCGAGCAGCACGCTCCGCGCAAACAGGATCACCGGCGTCGGCGGCCACACGTAGAGGTAAACGTGCAGCCGCTCGGGCAGCACGTCGATCGGATAGACGATCGGCGCCAGGAAAAAACCGGCCTGGGTCACCACTTCCCAGACCTGATTCAGATCCCGGTAGCGCATGAACAGCACGCTGGCGGCCAGTGAGAAGCCGGACACGATCGCAAACAGGTGCAGCAGGTAGACGCCGTAAAGGGCGATGGCCCAGGCCGCCGGCGCCCGTCCGGTGAGCGTCAGGAACATCAACAGCACCACCGAGAACAGCAGAATGGTGATCACGGCGTTCGAGGCCGACGTCAGGACGATGATCGACGACGGGAATCGAGCCTTGGTCAGTAGATAACCCTTGGCGCGCAGCGACAGCAGGCCGGTCTTGGTTGCTTCCTGGAAGAACTCGTAGAGGAACAGTCCGATGATGAGATCCAGCCGGTACTGCGCCTGGCCGGCGAAGACGTAGGAAAACACGCTCAGCAGGACGAGGAACATCGTCAGCGGCTTGAGCAGCGCCCAGACGAAGCCGCCCAGCGTGCCGTGGTAGCGGGTCTTGAAATCGGTCCGCACCAGGGTCCAGACGAGGCCGGCGAAGCGCCCGCGACCCGGCCGGACGTGTGTGGCAACCACTGGGATCATCGGGGGAAAACCCTGATACTATACGGCCATTCCCATCGAAACCGGTCTCTGGCCTGGGGCGTGAATGTCGAGAGCGCCGCTTCGCATTCTCCACGTGGTCCCCTATTACGACGACGCTTGGGCCTACGGCGGGATCCCGAGGGTGGCCACCGCCCTGACCCGGGGCCTCGCCCGCAGGGGCCACGGCGTCAGCGTCTGCACCACCGACGCGCGTGACGCGCACGCGCGCACGGCCGTCGCCACCGGGACCAGCCACGGCGTCCACGTGCAGGTCTTTGCAAACCTCTCCAACCGCCTCGCCTACCACTTCCAGTGCTTCACCCCGCTCGGGCTTCGCCGCCACCTGCGGGAACACGCCGGGTCGTTCGACGTCGCCCATCTCCATGCCTGCCACAACTTCGCCTCGACGATTGCCGCCGCCGCGCTCGCGCACGCCGGCGTCCCCTTCGTCGTGTCTCCCAACGGCACGGCGCGGCCGATCGAGCGGCGGATCCTGGCCAAGCGTCTCTTCGCCGCGACCTTCGGGCGTCGTCTGCTGACGCGGTCCGCACGCGTCCTGGCGGTCACGGAAGCCGAACGGCGCGACCTCGTCGGCCTGGGCGTTCCTCACGAGCGGATTGCCGTCGTTCCCAACCCGCTCGAGGAAGCCCCGGACGCCGGGGATGCGCCGCGCTTTCGCCGCGCCCACGCGCTCGGAACCGCTCCCCTCGTGCTGTTCCTCGGCAAGCTGACGCCACGAAAAGGCGTCGGTGACCTGATTACCGCCTACGCCGCGCTCCGCCGCCCTGCGACCACGCTGGTCATCGCCGGCAACGACATGGGGGCGGGGACCGCGGCTGACGCCCTGGTCTCGCGCCTCCGCCTCGACGCCCGCGTCGTCCGCACCGGCCTCCTGACGGGCGTCGAGCGGCAGGATGCGCTCAGCGCCGCGGAGGTCGTCGTCTATCCCTCCCGCGACGAGATCTTCGGCCTGGTGCCGCTCGAAGCGCTGCTCTGCGGCCGGCCGGTGGTCGTCTGCGGGGACAGCGGCTGCGGCGAAGTGATCCGCTCGGTCGGCGGCGGGCTGGTCGTGCCGCCGTCCGATCCGCCCGCGCTGGCGCAGGCGATCGCGGCGATCCTGGACGACGGGCCGCGGTGGCGCCGCTTGGCGCGGGAGGCCGGCGATCGGGCGCGCGCACGGTTCGGCACGGACGTGGTCTGTGGTCTGCTCGAACGCGTCTACATGGACGTCCTCGACGGCGATGGATTCC
>JAYTEJ010000185.1:0-3164 GCA_043735365.1 Acidobacteriota bacterium | reverse complement strand
GGAGGGGCTGACCCGCAACCGCCAGGCGGATGTTCCGTGCGGCATGCCTGCCGCTCTGGATCGCCACCTGGGCGACTCCCGGGAGGGGCCGGCCGTCGGCGCCGGTGATAGCGGCGAGGTCGCCGGCGACGAACAGGTCGGGATGGTCGGGGATGGAGAGATCCTCGCGCACCGCGACCCGGCCCGCGCGATCGGTCGGCGCCGGCAGCGTCGCGCCGAGCGGCGACGCCGCCACCCCGGCGGCCCAAAGAATGGTGGCCGCGTCAATCGTCCCCTGCGAAGTGACCACCTGCCGTTCCGTGACGGCGGTGACCGCCGATCCGGTCCGGATATCGACGCCCAGGCGCTCGAGATCCGCCTGCGCCTTGCGGCGCAGCGATTCCGGAAAGGTGGTCAGCAGCGAGGGGCCCGCCTCCAGCAGGATGACGCGGGCCGATCCGGGATCGATGCGGCGGAAGTCGCGCGACAGCGACTGCCGCGAAATTTCCGCCAGCGCTCCAGCGAGCTCGACGCCGGTCGGGCCGCCGCCGATTACCACGAACGTCAGGAGCGTCGTGCGTTCTTCGGCATCCGCGACGCGCTCGGCATGCTCGAACGCCAGCAGGACCCGTCGCCGGATGTCCAGCGCGTCCTCCAGCGACTTCAGCCCCGGAGCGAACGCTCGCCACTGGTCGTGGCCGAAGTAGGCGTGGGTCGCGCCGGTCGCGAGAATCAGATAGTCGTAGGCGAGCTCGCCGTCCACCAGGCGCACCATTTTGCGTCCCGCATCCACGCCGATCACATCCGCCAGCAGGACTTCGACGTTGGCCTGCTTCCGCAGAATCCACCGGATCGGAGAGGCAATGTCGGCGGGCGACAGGGCGGCCGCCGCCACCTGATAGAGCAGCGGCTGGAACACATGGTGATTCCGGCGATCCAGGAGCGTGACCCGTACCGGAGCACGCCGCAGGGCGCGGGCGGCGTAAAGGCCCGCGAAACCACCCCCCGCGATCACCACATGTGGGCGCACCACGCGATTCTACCGCGTGGCCCCGGCCGGAAGCGGAACGCACCTTGCAAGTTTGTCGGCATGACGATCACGAATCGCATCGCGCGTTGGGGCGGCGCCCGGCTGTCTCGCCGCATGGCACGGTCGCTTCCCTGGCTGGGCGCCGTGATCGCCGTCGCGACGGCAGCCTCGACGATTCGCCGGAAGGGGGTCATCAGCGGCACCCTCGACACCGGGCTCAATGCCGTGCCCTTCGTCGGTGCCGCCAAGAACGCGGTCGAGCTCATGCGCGGACGCGATTTCTTCCCGGACCGCTTTGGCCCCGGTCTCAACAGGCCCCGGTATCAGCCCGGGGCCGCTGCCACCCGCCGCTGATCCCCAGACTGCAGCAGCCCTGGCGCTGGCCAGTGGATTGCTCGTCATCAATCAGGAGGTCCAGACTCATGGATAAAATGGATAAACACGACCATTCGCAGCCCTTTCCGCCGATCCGCCCAAACGATCGTCCTGACGCCGATGGCGACCGCGAGGCCGTCCGCGCCGCGGCGCAGGACGAGGCCGGGGAAGACGCCACGCCCCAGCGCCAGGGAGACATCCTCGGACTCGGCGGCGAGTTCCGCAAGTCGCCGGGTGACCATGTGGACAGCAGCAAGCCCGGCTCGACCCACGGCCGGACGCTCACGGAAGACGACGGCATCGCGGTGACGACGGCCCCTAATGGCAGCGGCGCCACCAGCATCGACATGGGCAGCGGCGGCAGCGGCACCGATCTCGAGTAATCCCTCCGCGTTTCTTGCGTACAATCGCCGCATGCAGCCACTGCGTGCGGCGATTGTGCTCCTCGCCCTCGGGCTCTCGTATCAGGACGCGCCCCCGAAAGAGCCGGGCCCGTTTCGCGCCGCCGACCTGATTGAACTGCAAACGCTCGAGCCCTCGCTCCATCTCGACATCCGCTACGCCACCACCGACAACTTCGCGGGCCGCGCCGTCTACCCGGAAGCGCGCGCTTTCCTGCAGCGTCCCGCCGCCGAGGCCGTCGTCCGCGCCCACCGGGCGCTGCGCACGACCGGCAACGGGCTGCTGATTTTCGACGGCTATCGTCCGTGGCGGATTACCAAACTCTTCTGGGACATCACCCCGCCCTCGCGCCGCGAGTTCGTCGCCGACCCGGCCCGCGGCTCGAAGCACAACCGCGGCTCTGCGGTGGACCTGTCGCTCTACGACCTGGCGACGGGCCTCGAAGTGCGGATGCCCAGCGAGTACGACGAGATGTCGCCGCGCGCCTACCCCACCTACGACGGCGGCACCGCCCAGGCCAGGGCGCGGCGGGATCTCCTGCGCGCGGCGATGGAGCACGAAGGCTTCACCGTCGAGCCGAACGAGTGGTGGCATTTCAACTTCAGGGACTGGAAGGAGTACCCCATCCTCGACATTCCCTTCCGCGAGATCCCCACGCCCGCCTCGCGCTGACGCGTGCGATAATCGCCAATGGCCCGCAACGCTCCCGCCACGCCCGCCGACGACACCTGGGGCCGGTCGACCGTCCGCACCGCCTGCCCGCTCGACTGTCCTGATGCCTGTACCCTCGACGTCACCGTCGAGCGCGGCCGCGTCGTCGCCCTCGACGGCGGCGATGCCGCGCCGACGACGCAGGGGTTCATCTGCGGCAAGGTCCGCGGCTTCCCGAGGCGGCTGTACGGCGAGGATCGCCTGCTCTACCCGGCCGTCAGGAAAGGGCCGAAGGGCCAGGGTGTGTTCGCGCGGGTGACGTGGGACGAGGCGCTCGATCAGATCGCGCGGCGGATGGTCGAGATCCGCGACCGCGTCGGCGCCGAGGCGATTCTGCCCTTCTGCTATGGCGGATCGAACGGCCTGCTGACCCAGGACACCAACGACGCGGCGCTGTTCCGGGGCTTCGGTACCTCGCGGCTGGCGCGCACGGTCTGCGCGGCGCCGACCGGCGCCGCGACCCTGGCGCTCTACGGCAAGATGGCGGGCGTCACCTACGAGGACTACGTCCACGCGCGGCTGATCGTGCTCTGGGGGGTCAACCCCTCGGCCTCCGGCATTCACCTGATTCCGTATCTCAAGGAAGCCCGGAAGAACGGCGCCGTCCTCGTCGTCGTCGATCCGCGGGCCACGGCGCTGGCGCGGCAGGCCGACTTGCACATCGCGC
>JAYTEJ010000184.1:0-1591 GCA_043735365.1 Acidobacteriota bacterium | reverse complement strand
AAGGGGCCGATTCTCTGCTTCGTCGGCCCGCCCGGCGTCGGCAAGACCTCGCTCGGCCAGTCGATTGCCCGCTCGATGAACCGCAAGTTCGTGCGCATCTCGCTCGGCGGCGTGCGCGACGAGGCGGAGATCCGCGGCCACCGCCGCACCTACATCGGCTCGATGCCGGGCCGGCTGGTGCAGGCGCTGAAGTCGGCGGGGTCATCCAACCCCGTCCTGATGCTCGACGAGATCGACAAGATCTCGGTCGGCGTCCAGGGCGACCCGGCGGCGGCGCTGCTCGAGGTGCTCGACCCGGCGCAGAACCACGCCTTCAGGGATCACTACCTCGAAATCCCCATCGACCTGTCGCGCGTGCTCTTCATCGCCACCGCCAACCAGCTCGGCACCATCCATCCGGCGCTGCTCGATCGCATGGAGCTCATTCCGCTCAGCGGCTACACCGAAGAGGACAAGGTCCATATCGCGCGGCTGTACCTGCTGCCGCGGCAGCTTGAGGAGCACGGGCTGGCGCCGGAACAGATGACCCTCACCGACGCGACGCTGAGGCGCGTCATCACCGAGTACACGCGCGAGGCCGGGGTGCGCACGCTCGAGCGCCAGATCGGCACCATCGCCCGCAAGGTCGCCGCCCGGGTGGCCGCGGAGCCGACCCACGCCGCGGGGGTGGACGCGCCGCAGCTGCCGGACTACCTCGGACCGGCGCGGTTCCGATCCGACACCGCCTTCCGGACGTCGCGCCCCGGCGTCGCCACCGGCGTCGCCTGGACCGAGGCGGGCGGCGACGTCCTGTTCATCGAAGCGGTGCTGCTCCCGGGCGGCGGCGGCCACCTCACGCTCACCGGGCAACTCGGCAGCGTCATGCAGGAGTCCGCCCGCGCCGCGCTCAGTCACGTGCGCCAGCAGGCGGACGCGCTCGGCATCCCTCCCGACGTCCTCGGCAGGCAGGATCTCCACGTCCATGTGCCGGCGGGGGCGATCCCCAAGGACGGCCCCTCGGCCGGGGTCACGATGGCGACCGCCATCGTCTCGGCGGCGCGCGGCGTCCCGGTCCGCAGCGACGTCGCGATGACCGGCGAAATCACACTCTCGGGCCTGGTGCTGCCGGTCGGCGGCATCCGGGAAAAGGCGCTGGCCGCGCGGCGCTACGGCATCCGCACCTTCGTGCTGCCGGCGATGAACGAGCCGGATCTCGCGGAACTGCCGCAGGAGGTGCGCGACGAGATGACTTTCATCCCGGCGCGGACGCTCGAGGACGTGCTGAAGGCCGCGCTGCCGGAAGTGGCCGTGGCCGACCCGACGGTCGCCTGATCCCGTGCCGTCGATCTACTTCTATATTTCCGGGCACGGTTACGGGCATGCCTCCCGGGAGATCGAGGTCATCAATCAGCTCGTGCCGCGGCTCCCCGGGTGGCGCGTCGTCGCCAGGACGAGCGCCTCCCGCTGGCTCTTCGACCGCACCGCCGCGCCGCAGCTGACCCTGATCGAGGGAGCCTGCGACACCGGCGTCGTCCAGATCGACAGCGTCCGCCTCGACGAGGCGGCCACCATTCGCGCCGCGGAGGACTTCTACGCCGGCTTCGCCGCGCGC
>JAYTEJ010000183.1:0-6131 GCA_043735365.1 Acidobacteriota bacterium | reverse complement strand
GAGATTGGCGAGCACCTGGAGCAGCCGATCGTGGTCGAATTCCGCCGGCAATGGCGACTCGACCCTCTCCATCACCAGCGAGATCCCCTTTTCTGAGGCGGCGCCCTGGAACGTATCAATTGCCTCGGCGATGAGCCTGGTCGCATCGCCCTGGGCTGGTGTGACAGCGAGCTGACCCGCGTCAATGCTCGCGACATCCACCAGGTCTCCGATGAGCTTGTTCATGCGCGCGGCGTAGCGTTGAATGCGCTGAGTCTCGACCAGGATCTGCTTCCCCTCATCGTTTTCAGAGGCACGCTTCGAGAGCAGGGCCGCGCTCATGACGATTCCGCCAAGTAGATGGCGCAGATCGTGACTGGCGATGCCCAGGAAGTCGTCCCGATTCGAGACGGCGTCGTCGGAACGAGCGCGCTCGGTCAGCAGGAATCTGTCGGTCTTGTCTCTCTCCAGCGGCAGCAGCGTCAACAGGGCACGGGCATTCTCTTCGCGTTCGCGGCGGAGGCTCTCATCGGCGGAGGCCCGCTCGTCTCGAAGGGCGTCGTCTTCAACCACTCGCGCTTCGACGATGGCGGCGCGCGGAGCGACGTATGGCCCCGGCTGAGCCGCTCTGTGATCGGCCTTATCGCGTGCCGCGATCACCACGGCATCCGCGTTCTCGCGCCCGCGGTGGATTGCCATGTCGGCATCCTCGGCGACCGCTTGCATCTCGGCCAGCGCTTCGTCGGTCCTTTGCCGTTCTATCCGCAGGCTCTCGTCTGTTCGTTCGCGCTCGAACGATTCGCTCTTTTCGTCGATAGCCATGTCCGCACATTAACACGCCTTCGCCGGCGGCAGCAGCTCTGGCGGGTTCTTCCCCGCTGGCGTCAACGGCACCGTCAGCAAGGCCTGAGCGGCTGAAGCGAAAGACGACGGAGGGACCGGCCCGCTGCCGGTTCCTCCACCTCTGTCCTAGTACTCGACCATCTCCTCGTCCGGATAGCAGTAGAGCCACCGCTCGCCCGGCTCGGCGGAGGCGACGACGGGATGGCCGCTGCTCTTGGCATGAGCGGTGGCGTGCCGGTTCGGGGAGGAGTCGCAGCAGCGTGTCACCCCGCACTGCTGGCAGCTGCGCAGGTGCACCCAGGTGCCGCCGGTCCTGACGCAGTCCGCGCATTCATGCTTCGACGCCGACTTCACCGCATCGATCGCGGCCAGGTGTTCACACGGTGCCTGTTTCATGGTCTGCTCCTCGGTTCGGTTCGCTCAGCGCCGGCCGCGGCGCTGTGATAGCGTACCCTTTTCCAGCATCCCGGCGCTGTGAGGACCCACCATGACGACACCCACAACCGACGACCTGTGGCCGGCGCTCCCCTACGACGACTGGAAGGAGACCCAGGCGACCCTGCACATGTGGACGCAGGTGGTCGGCAAGGTGGCGCTGGCGCTGGCGCCGCCGCTCAACCACTGCTGGTCGAGCGCGCTGCAGGTGACGCCGCGGGGCCTCACCACCCGCACCCTGCCTTCCCGCCGGCGCACCTTCGCGATCGAGTTCGACTTCGTCGATCATCAACTTGTGGTGCGCGTCTCCGACGGCGCCGTGCGGACGCTGGCGCTCGCACCGCGGACCGTCGCCGACTTCTATCGCCAGGCGATGACCACGCTCGCCGATCTGGCGCTGCCGGTGAACATCTGGCCGATGCCGGTGGAAGTTCCGACGCCGATCCGGTTCGACGAGGACACCGCGCACGCCTCGTACGACCGGGACGCCGTCAATCGCTGGTGGCGCATCGTGCTGCAGTCGGCGCAGATTCTCGGCGAGACCCAGCGCGAGTTCATCGGCAAGAGCAGTCCGGTGCACTTTTTCTGGGGCAGCTTCGACCTCGCCGTGACCCGTTTTTCAGGACGGCCGGCGCCGCCGCGCGACGGCCCGGCCTTCATGCAGGACGCCTACTCGCACGAGGTCATCAGCCACGGGTTCTGGCCCGGCGGCGGACCGCTGGCCGGCCCCGCCTTCTACGCCTACGCCGCACCAGAGCCGCCCGGGCTCAAGGACTCCGCGATCCGGCCCGACGGCGCCCGCTACGACACCGGCATGGGCGAGTTCCTGCTTCCCTACGACGTCGTCCGGGCGGCACAATCCCCGCGCGACGTCATTCTCGAGTTCGTTCGGACGACCTACAACCGCGCCGCGACCCTCGCGAGCTGGGACCGGCAGGCGCTCGATCGCCATTGACCAGGGCCGGCGTGGCTAGCGCCTCAGCCAGACGGGCTGCACGAAGGCGCCGTTGCCCGCCGAGTCCCAGACCGCGAAGCGCACCCACTTCTTGCCCGCCGCGTCGAACGGAATCGAGAAGCGCTTCCGCCCGAAGGCGGGCAGCTCGGTCGCCGGGATCACCTCACGGTCGATCCGCTCTCCGTCCCCCCACACCACTTCGACAAACGACAACGGGAACGTCCATTCGACCTCGGCGGCGATGGTTCGTCGCCCCCCGGCCCCCTGGACGCTGTAGGAGGGAATCAGCACCTCGCCGGTAGTGACAAAGAACCTGCCGTCATGGAGGGCGCGAAGGATCGGCGACCAGTCCTCGTCCGGCCCGGGGACGCGGTCGAGCTGCAGGTAATTGACCGGGAAATTGGGATAGAGGTCGTCCTCCGGCCCCTTCCGGTAGGTGTCGATGTCGGCGATGACGTACTTCGGGGCCAGTCCGTGCGCCGTATCGCGGTTGTTCATCGTGTCGGCGGCATCGAAGCATCGCCACTCGCACAGGCGCGTTTCCGAAAGGTCCATGCCCATGCCGGGCTTGAAGGCCACGCCAAGGTAGCGATCGTTCTTCACCCACGGCTTGTCGAAGATCAGATCCGGATACCCGGTCGTTCCCTTCGTCCGCGGGTGCGCGTGATACCAGTAGCCCCCCTCGGCCTCCAGCATCCGCTGCACGTCCTCGGCGCTGCCGGTGTGGTACACGCGGCCGAAGCCTGGCAGCTCTTCGGTGAAGGGCTGCCCGGGCCGACGGACCTTGGACCAGTAGACGTTGTGGGGAAACAGGATGTTGTAGTGGCCGCCGAAGTAGGCGCTCGGCTCCTCCCAGGGGGTCACCAGAAAGTCGGCATCCAAGGCGCGCCGCGTCGCTTCGCGATAGTCCTGCTGATCACTGAACCGCAGCGGACCGGGATCATTCGCATGAAGGTCGCCATGAAAATCGCTGAGCCCGACGATGTTGAGCCCGAGCGATTTCATTGCCGCCAGATCCGGCAGCGGCGTGTCGAACGACCCAGACGCCTTTACCCGCTCGGTGAACCGCAAATGAAAGTGGTTCACCATCGTTTTGTAGCCGGCCAGCGGCTTGAAGGTGTCGTCGTGGGTGAATGCCAGCACCGAGTGCCGGGTCGTTTCGGCGTCCCCGGCGCCCGCGTAGAAGTACACGCCCATCTGCTGCCGGGTGCCGGGCGGAGCGTTGAACAGCGCGAAGTTTTCCGCGTATGCCGGCACCTCCTCGCGCTCCGCCTGGCGGATTCCCAGGGCAAAGCGCCGCTCCGCGTCCTGGCGGTACCAGACGTAGCCGAGGTTGGTGTCGACCTCGCGCGTGAAGAAGAACGTATGCGGCGGGGGGAACGCCGCCAGGGACCCTGCCGGCCCTTCGGCTATCAGCACACGGTTGGCGGCCACGATCGGTACGGAGCCGCCGCTCGTGACCCCGCCGAACGCATAGTGCTGGCCGTGTCCGCCGGTGTCGCGCCAGGCCAGCCGCGGCGTCGTCGCCGCCGACAGCCCGCCGAGGCCGCCATCGTACTTATAGGCCACCCAGGGCTCGTTCGTGGTGGCGACGGCATCCATCCGAATCAGGTTGGTGCCGCGGTAGACCGTGAAGCGCAGATCCCCGGCGAACACGCCCATCGACAAACCCGGAAACGTCACCGCCAGGCTGGCGCCGTCGGTCTTGACCGCGCACGACATGGTCCGGAAGGAGGCCTCGGCGCGACGGATCTCCCCGGCGGAGCGCGGCGGGCCGAGCGTCCGGCTCGCCCGCGACGCGGCCCCCGCCGGAGGCACTGGAGGAATGAAGAGCGGTGCGTCCCAGAACGCATACCAGCGGTTCTTCTCGATCACCTCCGGCGTCAGCTCGACTCCCGCCGCGGTTAGCGGCTGCGCCTGCTGCGTCGTCATCCGGCGCACTCCCGTGATTACCCTGTATTCCGGCTGCAGATTCCTCCCGAGGATGGACCAGGGCGCGGCAGCGGCGGCGCGCACCGCCAGCTCGCGGACGACCGGTCGGGCCTCGACAATGGCGTAGCGGGCGCGCACCTGGCTGGCGCCATCGCCTTGCCACAGTACGGTGAGCACCCCTCCGGACAGCGATGCCGTGAGGCCATCGAGGGCCCGGTAGCCAGCGAGATCGCAGCCGCCGGGTTGAGGCGGCGGCCCGGCCGGCATCAGCAGCGTGGCGATCAGCAGCAGCACTCTCATCCGCCCTCCATGGTGATAAGGTGCGCGCAGAGTACCATGAACCGCATGCTACGCCCCTGCCTCGCCCTCGCCATTGCGCTGCTGGCGTCAACCGCCGCCGCAGCCGACTGTCCCGCGCTGCAGATTCGCCATCCCCAGGGCAACTACATCGTTCCTGGGGTCAAAGCCGACATTCTGTATTCGGGCAGCCTCGCGCTCGACGCCTACGCACAGCGCGACGGGGCCGGCCGGCCGTCGGTGGTCGTCATCCACGGAGGGGAATGGACCTCCGGCAGCCGCAGCGCCCACGTCGGACAGCTGCTCGAGATGGTCACCGGCGCGGGCTACAACTGGTTTTCAGTCGACTACCGGCTCGCCGGTCTCGCCGGGATCGACGCCTCGCTGGACGATCTCCGCAGCGCCCTGGCCTTCATCCGCTGCCATGCCCGGGACTTCGGGATCGATGGCCGGCGGCTGGTGCTGCTCGGGGAGGACTCCGGCGCGCACCTGGCGGCGCTGCTTGCCGCGAAAGGTCCGGCGGGGGTGGTCGGCTCCATCCTCATCGGCGGCTACTACGACCTCTCCCGCGTGGCCGCGGCGGCGGCGGACCCGGCACTGCTGGCCCGCGCCACGCCACAGGTGCGGCCGGCGATGATGCCGCTGCTCGTCGTCCATGGCGGCGACGACACCGAGGCGCCGCCCGAGACGGCGGTACGCTACTGCGATCGCGTCAGCGGCGCCGGCGGCCAGTGCCGCTACCTCGAAGTCCGGGGCGCCAGCCATCGCAGCGAGAACTGGTATCCGGGCCAGTGGCATTACAAGCAGGAGATCGCGGCCTGGCTTGCGGCCAACTCTGGTATTCCTCTCCGCGCCGGGAGTCCGCCCGCCGCCGGGCCACTCCGCAAGAACATCCTCTACAGTCCGTCGACCGGCCTGCGCCTGGACGCCTTCATCCCGCCGAAGGCCGCCGCTCCGCTGCCGGCGGTGATCGTCGTCCACGGCGGCGGCTGGGAAGCGGGCGACAAGGTCACCTACGTGACGCCGATCTTCGCGCCGCTGGCGGCGGCCGGACTGGCCTGGTTCTCGATTGACTACCGCCTCACTCCGGCGGCCACCAATGCCGATCAACTCGAAGATCTGCGCCGGGCAATTGCCTTCGTCCGCGCGCAGCACGCCCGCTACAACATCGACCCGGGGCGGATCTTCCTGCTCGGCGAGTCCGCCAGCGGCCAGCTGGTCGCACAGATTGGCGCCGAGGATTCCGCGCTGGCCGGCGTGGTGTCGTTCTACGGCGTCTACGATTTCGCGCCGATGGTCACCGACGCCTCGCCCCGCTCGTTGCTGGTGCGCCTCTTCCGGCGCACCGTGCTCGACGACGCCTCACGGGCGGTGATGCGCCGGTATTCCCCCCTGCATCAGGCACACGCCGGCATGCCGCCCCTGCTGCTGGTCAACGGCACCGGCGAGCGGCTGTGGGCCCAGGCGCAGGCCTACGCCGCGCGGCTGAAGGCGCTCGGCGTCAACCACGAAGTGATCGCCATCGACGGCGCCCCGCACGGCATGGAAAACTGGGAGGGCCACCCCGAGTGGCTGTCGTACAAGCGCCAGGTCGTCGACTGGATTGCCAAGACGGCCGGCCTCCCTCCATCCTGACCGTCCCGCGATCGATGTGACGGCAGGGCCAGGGGTTCGCTGGCGCTGTTCTGCG
>JAYTEJ010000182.1:0-3678 GCA_043735365.1 Acidobacteriota bacterium | reverse complement strand
GGCAGATCGGAAAGGGCCAACTGGTTCTCTACAAGGTCTCTTCGGGGTCCGGCGGTTCAGACCCGCCCGGCGATCATCAGGATCCACAGCAGCGGCAGGTAGAGGATCGAGCCGAAGAACAGCCGCCTGGCGTCGGCGGCCGTGCGCGTCCGGGCAAAGCGGATCGTCAGGATCAGGAAGAGCAGCGACAGCACCAGCGCGGAGACGAAGTAGAAGGTCCCGGCCATGCCGATGAGCGAGGGCGCGAGGCTGACCGGCAGCAGCGCGGCGCAGTAGATGGTGGCCTGATGGCCGGTGCTGCGGCCGTCGGGATCGAGCACCGGCAGCATCGGGAACTCCGCCCGGGCATAGTCTTCGCGATACATCCACGCGATGGCGAGGAAATGCGGCAGCTGCCACAGGAAGACGATCCCGAACAGCACCCAGGCTCCCGGGGCCAGCGTCGCTCTCGCGGCGGCCCAGCCGATGACCGGCGGCAGCGCGCCCGGAATCGCCCCGACCACGGTGGAAAACGACGATCGCCGCTTGAGCGGTGTGTAGACGGCGACGTAGGTCAGCAGCGTGGTCAGGGCGACGCCGGCGCTGAGCAGGTTGACGCCGGCGGCAAGGATGGCGATGCCTGCGATCGACAGCACCGCCGCGAACACCAGTGCTTCCGGTGGCTGCAGCCGGCCGTCGGGCACGGGACGCAACCGCGTCCGCCGCATCAGCGCGTCGGTCTTCCGTTCGATGACCTGGTTGAATGCCGAGGCGCCGCCGGCCACGAGCGCCGTGCCGATCACCGTCAGCACCACCCGCGCCGCGTTCGACATGTCGCCGCCCGCCATCACGTAGCCGACGAGCGACGAGGCCACCACCAGCAGGTTCAGCCGCGGCTTCGCCAGCGACACGAAGTCGCTCACCCGGCTCGGAGCCTGCGGCAGCGCCACCGCTCCCGCGCCCGGCTTCACAGCCTTCCCTCACCGTCGCCCGCGTCCGCCGCGAGGCCGATCCCGGAACCCGGAACCTGAACTCGGAACCCCGAACCCCGAACCTGAACCCCGAACCCGGAACCCGGAACCCGGAACCTCTTCCAAACCCTTAATGTCATCACCACTGATGTCCCGAGCACCAGCGCACCATTGACGACGTGGAGTGTGTTGACGAAGGGCTGGAGGCCCGAGAGCACCACGAAGGCGCCGAGTGTGGCCTGGGTCAAGACCAGACCCACAAGCAGCAACGCCGGCCGCGTCAGCGCCCGCTCGCCGCGGTGGTGATGCAGCACGTGCCCGGCGGTCGCCAGGATGGCGCCGACGACCAGCACCGCACCGGCGCGGTGAGCGAAATGAATCGCGATTGACGCCGTCCACACCGGCGGCAGGAGATGGCCGAACGCCAGCGGAAAGGTCGGGATTGCCAGCCCTGCCCCGGTATGCCTCATCGTCGCGCCGACCAGGATCTGGACGTAAATGAGTGCGGTGGTTGCGGCTGCGAGCCGGCGCAGCAGCTCGTCGTCGTGGACCGGCGCCTCCGCCGCGCGCCAGCTGGGGGACGTGAAGACCGCGAGGCTGATGGTCAGGCAGAAGAAGATCTGCGCCAGGCCGGCGTGGCCGATCGAGATCGGCGCCGGCAGGTAGAAGAGCACCGTGATGCCGCCGAGGAGCCCCTGGAGAACGACGGCGCCGAGCGCCGCGAAAGCGACCCCGCGGACCCAGCGCCGCGGCTCGACGCGCCAGTTCCAGAGCGCGAGGATCACGGTCAGGAAGCCGACGGTGCTGGCGATCAGCCGGTGGCCGTGCTCGTAGAAGATCCCGCCCACCCATTTGCTCATCGGGAACGAGAACATCGACCACCCGTAGGTCGTCGGCCAGTCGGGCACGGAGAGGCCCGAGCCGGTGCTCGTCACCATCCCTCCCGCGGCGATCAGCAGCAGGGTGCAGGCGGCGACGAACTTGGTGTAGCGATGGAGCCAGGTCATCTTTGCGCGGCGGCTCAGTTGCCGGCGGCAGCCGAGGCCTTGAAGGTGAAGGTGATGTCGGCCGACTGCTTCTCGGCCAGCGTGACAGTCTGGGTCTGGATGCCGAGCTTCTCGTGCCACGCCTCGATCGTGTAGGTGCCGGCCGGCAGGTCCTTGAGCTCGAACTTGCCGCCGTCGTGCGTGACCGCGAAATACGGATTGTCCATGACGCCGATGAACGCCTGCATCCAGCCGTGGACGTCGCACTTGAAGGGGATCATCACCTCCGGCTTGGTGAAAGTGCGCGTCGCCACCTGGTTCTTGAGCGCCTGGCCGACGTTGAACTCGCGGTTGGCGGCCGCCATGCCGTGCACGTTGTGCATCGTTTCGTCGCTGTTGACGACCTCGAGCGGCTGGCCGACGCGAATGCCGAGGACGTGCGGACGATAGCGGCAGCCTTGCTGGTCCAGCTTCACCGGCTCGGTCGGGGTCTCGAAGTAGTAGTGGCCGAGCCCGTCCTTGACGTAGACGAAGACATTGTCGAGCCCGCCGTCCTTGACGGCGAAGCGCTCGAGCTGCGCCCCGTTGGGATTCTGGGTGACGCAGTACGGGTCGCCCGACATCTTGATGGGCGCGTTCTCGGGGAGAGGGCCCTCCACCAGCACGCGTCCGGCCAGGGCGCCGGCCTTCGATGTGTCGACGCGTTCGGCGCCGGGCGGTGGGCCGGCCGGCGCGGTTTCCTTGCTGCCGCCACACGCTGCCGCAAGCACCACCAGCGCGGTTGCCGCAGCCGACCGCAAATAGCTCATGCGCATAACTTTACCTGAATATCACAGCCTTAGCTGAGCGGCAAACCGCAGCCCGAACGCGTCTCAGCCGCCGTGCAGTTTCCGGAGGATGCGATCCTGGATCCAGTGTGCGTCCCACCACTCCACCGGGTTCACCATCTGCCCGTTCACCAGCATGGTGAAGTGAAGATGGTCGCCGCCGGCCAGCCCGGTCATGCCGCTCCGTCCGAGCTCCTGTTCCTTCTCCACCATGTCGCCGGCCTTGACGCCGATCGAGGAGAGGTGGCCGTAGAGCGACTGCACGCCCATCCCGTGGTCGAGGATGACGCAGTTGCCGTAGATGCCGAGCTCCTCGGCGAGCACCACCTTGCCGCGGTTGGCGGCAACGATCGGGACGCCGGTGAAGGAGGCGAGATCGAACCCGAGATGGGTCTGCTGATCGACCTCCTTGCCCTGGTAGACGTAGGTGCGGCGGTCGGCGAACGCCGATTCCACGGCGTTGTTCGAGAACGGATGGAACACCTCACCGCGCCAGTACATCTCCGGCACGCTGGTCTTCGCGAACGAAGCGATCTTCTCGGCGTTCTTCCGTCGCAGCTCCCCGTTGATCACCAGGAACTGCGCCAGATGATCCCCCTCGGGATGCACTTCGTTGGTCCCGGCGAGGATGGCGGGGACGACGCGGTCGAGGAAGCGGTCGTCGAGCTCGATCCGGCTCTTCTTGAAGGGCTTGGGGAAGATGGTGTAGTCGAAGTCACCGCGCGCGGAGTTGCCGGCTTCGTCGCGGGCGAACAGGTGCATCGGGGTGTGGAGGTCCTGATCGTAGCGGAGCGCGAAGAAGGCGACGCGCAGCGACGGATCGGTGAGGTTGACGCCTTCGACGGTGGCGCCCGAGGCCGGGTAGCCCGGGTACTCGAGATCGCCGACGATCACCCCCGAAGTGACGTCGGCCGG
>JAYTEJ010000181.1:0-7477 GCA_043735365.1 Acidobacteriota bacterium | reverse complement strand
AGGTCTTGTCCAGGGTGTCGGTATCGCTCGCCCCGGCGCCGACCGCGGACAGGCCGCCGCCCCAGCCGATCGAGCTCAGTCCCGCGATCGGCTGCCCACCCGGAATGCCGAAGGTCGTGTTGGCGTTGCCGATGCCGGACCAGTCCAGGGTGTGGGAGACGATGGCAATCTGGTTGTAGCCGCCCAGCACCTCGTTGATCAGCGACGGGCCGAAGACGTGGTTCCAGTTGAGCGCCAGGTTGCGGAACGGCGCGGTGGTCCGGTTGCCGAGCAGCAGCGGCATCGCCCGCTTGTTGTTCTTCGATTCGTACTCGGCCATCGAGAACCTGCCGAACACTTTGTCGCCCGGCGACGCGCTCCAGTCGACCCGGGCGTCACCCTGGTTCGCGGTCACCGTGGTCAAGGTCTCGCCGACGAAGTTGCCGGTGACGCCGCTGACGTTGCGGTTCGCCTGCGGATATGCCGCGCTGCTCAGGATGGCGCTGGCAATCGGGCTGATCCGGCCGGCCGGGATCTGGTTGCCGGGAAACGCCAGGCCGGTGACCGGATCCTTGATGACCGCGGTGATGCTGGAGAGGTCGCCCCGGCGCCACGCTGCCGGCGCCACCGACACGGTCTCGAAGCCCGGCGCATCGAACTTCGTCCCCTGGTAGTTGGCGAAGAAGAACAGCGAGTTCCTGACGATCGGACCGCCGAGCGTGCCGCCGAAGATGTCCTGCCGCCGCTTCGGCTTCGCCGCGCCGGAACGATTGTTCGACCAGGAATTGGCGTCGAGCTTGCTGTTCCGGTAGTACTCGAAGGCGTTCCCGGTAAAGCGGTTCGACCCCGACTTGAGCACGTTGCTGATCACCGCTCCCGCGACGTTGCCGGTGTCGGCGGCATAGTTGTTGGTCTCGACACTGATCTGGGCCAGCGCATCCGGACTCGGCTGGTAGGCGACGAGATTGTCGTTCGACTCGTTCATGTCCACACCGTCGATGGTGTAGTTGTTGGTCTGCTCGCGGTTGCCATTCACGTAGGGGCGGCCGCCGCCGAAGTTGCGGATCGCAGTGAAACTGCCGGGGTTCGGGCTCACGGCGCCGGGCAGCAGCAGCGACAGCTGACCCGTGTTCCGTCCATTCAGCGGCAGCGCGCTCAGCGTCGTCCCCGAAATCACCTGGCCGACGGTCGCGGTCTCGCTCTGCAGTACCGGCGGCTCAGTCGTGACCTCCACCGTCTCGGCGAGCGCGCCCAGCTCCAGCTTGAAATCCAGCCGCGCGACCTGCTTCGCCTCGAAGGGAATCGGGCGCGTCGCCGATTTCTTGAAGCCGGCCAGCTCCGCGGTGACCACATAGGTGCCCACCGGCAGGGAGGAGATGGTGTAGTTGCCGGCCTCGTTCGAGGTGCCGGTGTAGAACACGTTGGTCGCCTGATCGGTGGCGGTGATGGTTGCACCTGGCACTGCCGCACCGCTGGCATCGATCACCAGGCCGGTCAGCGACGCCGCGCCGGTCTGCGCCTTCGCAGGAACGGGGACCAGCATCCCGGCGGCCAGCACGCACAATCCAAGGAGAACGCGGCCTCGTACGCTTCCCATGATGCCTCCAGCGGTTATCGATGCGCGGGACGAACGTCCGCGCCAGCAGTCCGGGCGTCCGAGCGGCCGGCGCCGATAATTGCCTTTCCGTGCGGATCGGACGACAACGGTGTGGGTAACATCCCCCAGCCGGATGTTTCCGTCAAGCGCCATCGTGGACCTGATCAGGGCCCGACAAACAGCAGGTCGCCGAACTTCTGGAACTCGTGGAAGCTCGGGCCCACCGGCGCCCAGTCCCACTGCGTCGTCTTCCCCTCGTCGTAGTCGACGCGATAGAAGTTGGCGCGCCACCGCGTGCCAGGCGTCGGCGGCACGTTCTGCAGCGGCTTGAGCAGGGTGTAGGGAATGAAGAACTCCGCGCGCCAGCCCTGAATGGCGGCGTGCGGCTCCTTCTTGCCGCCGGTGACGGTGGTCGCCTTGCGGGTGAGCCGGTCACCCTCGAAGTGCCAGGGCCGCCAGCCGAGAAACTGGCCGCCGAAATTGGGAATCAGAATCGGCAGCTCGTGGTTGAGCGGCGAAATCTCGTACTCGAGATACACCGGGTAGCGCTCGTCGGGCCAGAGGAAGACTTCGAAGACGTCCTCGTTCCAGAGGTCGAGGAAGTCCTGGTCCATGGTCGCGGTGAGCGTGCGATCGCTGCCGTCCATCAGGAAATAGAGGCCGGTCTTCGAATAGAGCACCTTGAACCGCGACTCGTAGGGATGCCCGTCGGGCTGGCGCTTCCGCAGTTGCGTCCATTCCGCCCGCCGCCAGGCGGCGTTGTCGCCGGCGCCGGTCACGTCGAAATCGTCCGACGGCCGCACCGACAGCTGCGGCCGATTGCCTGCCTGCGTCTGCACCGCGACATCATAACGACTCACGGCGCCGATCACGAACACCGGCACCAGAAGCATCCGCACCGCATCGCTGAACATCGCTCGTCTCTCCCCTCGCCGCGCGGCCTGGCGAAAATGTCTCCGGGCCGTCGCGGGCCGAAACAGGGACTATAATCCGCCCGGCGCTCAAGGAGCGTGCGCAAAATGCATCGCAGGACATTCGTCAGGCTGCTGGCGGCAGCGCCGCTGGTCCGGACCCTCCAGACACCCGCGGGACTTCCGCCCCTGAAGATCGTCTCCCGCTACGCCGCCGCGGCCGTACCGGGGATGCCCGGTCCCTTTCCGGGACAGGTGGTGTCGGTGACCTCCGACCGCTGCCTCGACATGGCGACCGGGCAGGCCGACGACGGGGTCGTCCGCGAGATGATGGCCCAGGGCATGCGCGCGCTGACCGGCGCGGATTCCACCGCCGCGGCCTGGCGCCGCTTTTTCACCCCCGCGGATGTCGTCGGCATCAAGGTCAACTGCGGCGGCTATCCGCACGCCGTCTCGGCCTACGAGATCGTCGCCGAGTCGATCCGGCAGCTGCAGGCGGTGGGTGTGCCGGCGTCGCAGATTTACATCTACGAGCGGTTCCAGAACCAGCTCGACGAAGTGAACTACGCGCCGCGCGTCCCAGAGGGCACGCAGATCGTCGCCGCCGAGCGCGCCAACCGCTACACCGACAATGCCGGCTACGATCCGGAGACCTACCTGGAAGCCAGCCTGTTCGGCGAGGAGGATACCCGCTCGAACATGATGCGGCTGGTCTCGCAGCGCCTGACCAAGATCATCAACATTCCGAACATGAAGGATCACGGCGCCACCGGCGTCACCGGCTGCCTGAAGAACATCGCCTATGGCAGCTTCTCGAACGTGGCGCGGACCCACGAGCGCGGCAAGTCGCACACCTACTCGGTCGTCGGCACGCTCGCCTCGATCGAGCCGCTGCGGTCGCGGACGGTCCTGCAGATCATGGACGGCCTGCGCGGCGTGTGGCACGCCGGACCGTTCGCGCGGACGACGAAGTACGTGTTCTATCCCAAGCGAATCCTGTTCGGCACCGACCCGGTGTCGATCGACCACCTGCTCCTCGACATCATCGACAACAAACGCCGCGAGGAGGGTGTCATCTCGATCTGGGATCGCTCCCCCGCGTCGTTGAAGATGAACGACGGCGCCGCGCGCGATGCCGACCCCAACGTCAACATCCTCATCCGCGAGCCGGGACACGTGGAATACGCCGCCTCGCTCGGCCTGGGGGTGTACGAGATGAACCGCATCCGGGTCCGGGAGATCGCGGTATGACGCCGCTGTTCGTCGGCCTGCTGGCGGCGGTGCCCTGCGTCTATTGGACCGGTGGCATCGAGACCCGCCCGGCCGTCGAAGCCGCGTCGGTCGTCCGCCTGTGCATCTCCCCCGATCAGGCCGACACCTGGACAACCAGCGGTCTCAGGATTACGCCGATGTCGGAAGCCGACTTCGCGGCGCGCGACGTGCTGCCCCCGCCCGGCATCGCCGCGCGCGCCGGCCTGGCGTCGCCGACGCGGATGCCGTTCGTGGTCGCGGGCGGCTGGCGGATGATGCGCAACCCATCCGCGCGGTTCGCCTCCGTGGTGCCCGCCGGCAAGGCGGCGCTGGCGATCGCCGAGGGCTTTACCTACGGCGCGGACGTCGCCGTCCGGATCGACCCGGGGGATCTGCAGGCGGCCGGCGCGATGGCCTCCTTTCTCGAAACGCTGCCCCCCTCCGACTTGCCGGTGGTCGCGGACGTCTCGGTCGTGGACGATGGCTCGCCGGTCACCGGCGAGGTCCTGAACCTGCTGGCGCGGAGAAACCTGCTCTTCCGCATCGTCACCGCGCCGGCCCCGGCGCCCGGCATCACCATCAGCATCGGATCGCCGGACTATCCGGTTGCCGACGCGGCGGACCCCAGCGCCTTTGCCTTGAAGGTCCGTCACCAGGTGACGGACGAACGCCGCGCCTTACGCCTCTTCGGCAGCGAGGTGGTCGTCGGCCGGCTGACCGCCGCCAACGGCCGGGCGAGGCTGCAGCTCCTCAACTACGGCGGCCGGGAGATTGAGGGCCTCCGCGTCCGCGTGCGCGGCCGCTACCGGTCGGCGAAGGCTTATGTCGCCGGCGCCGGCAGCGCGCCGGTCGAGGATCAGGTCACGGCTGACGACGCCACGGAGTTCTCCCTGCCGCGGCTGATCACCTACGCCGCGATCGACCTCGAGTAATCGCAACTCGATCAGGTCGAAGCGATGCAGTCGATTTCGACGAGCGTCCCGTCCGGAATCGACACCACCGCCACCGTCGTCCTCACCGGCGGCGGCGAGCCGAACCGCCCGATGTACATCTCGTTCATCCCGGCGAAGTTCGCCATGTCGGTGAGGTAGACGTTGACCTTCAAAACCTTGTCCATCGAGGAGCCGGCCAGCTTCAATGACTCCTCGATCTGGTCCAGCACGTTCTTCGTTTGAGCGCGGATATCCCCTTGGAACCCGGTTCCCGGGCCCTTGCCGGAGACGAAGACGAAATTGCCGAACGAGAGCTCGGGGCTGTAGAGCGGCCTCCCCTCCACCGTCTTCGACGTCGGCGTAAGGTCCCGGTAGGCCTTTTTGCGCGGCGCCTCGGGTGCGCGCTGGGCGGCGACCCCTGGCGCGGTCAGCGCCAGGGCGGGGGCGGCGGCGGTCAGGAACTGGCGTCGGGTGTTTTTCGGCATCATTCCTCAGAAGAAGACTTTTCCGCTCAACTGGCGATCAGGCTCGCTTCGTCGACAGCTCCTCGCGCAGCCGGCGGGCGACGGTGCGGTCGTCGCCGCGGTCCATCATCCAGACGCCAATCACCAGGGCGCCGTTTTCAGAGCGGATGACGATGGACGGCTCCCCTGCCTGGAGCGCGTGAACCACCGCGGCAGGCTCCAGGCCGCGCGCCGCCGCGTCCCAGGTGACCCGCAGGTGCGGCACATGGTTGGCGACCTCGGGGACGAAGATCTCGGCGGAAACGCCGGGAACAGAGATGGCGGCGGCGCGAATCAGCTCGGCGCGGCGCTGGAACTCACGCCCCTCGGCGACATGATCCGTGTCGATGAAAAGCTCGATCGCGGCGAGCATGCCGACGATTTCTTCCTTGTTCACTTTCATGCCGCGGCCGATGGCGTTGCCGTTCGGCGAGCTGTTGAGCCGCGCTGCGGCGATGAGCGGCGCCCGTCCGAGGAGCAATCCGGCACTCTGCGGGCCGCGGATGCCCTTGCCGCCGGAGAACGCCACCAGGTCGAAACCAAGGCTGGTGTACTTCCAGAGGTTCTCCACAGGCGGGACGTCGGCCGCTGCGTCGTTGAACGTCGGAATGCCATGCTTCCTCCCGAGCGCGACGAACTCCTCGTGCTGAATCCGGCCGTCCGTGTTGTTGTTGTTGCAGAACAGCATCATCGCGGTCTTGTCAGTGACGGCGCGCTCGAGATCGTCGCGCGACTCGACTTCCACCAGACGGACGCCGCAGTTGCGGACGGCCCGCTCGTAGCCGAAGCGGTGAGCCTTCTGGATCAGCACTTCGCTCTTCATGCCGATCAGGTCCGGCAGCTCGCTGATCTTCTGGCGGTCGGTGCCGGTGAGGACCGCCGCGGTCCCGAGCGTCAGCGCGGAGGCGGCACCCGCCGTCACCATCGCGGCTTCGGCGCGCACCAGTTTCGCGATCCGCTCGCCGACCCGGTCGTGCAGCTCGTCGAGCATCACGTAGGATCGCGACGCATAGTTGATGGCGTCCATCACTTCGGGCGGCATGCGCGAGGCGGTCATCGCCGTGTAGGTCCCGGCGGCGTTGATGAACGGGCGCACCCCGAGCTCGCGGAAGTAGTCTTTGGCGGCGGAGGCCGCCGCCGCGGGAACCCGGCCACCGGCCAGGAAGCCGCCGACCAGGGGCATCGTGCCGAGGGACTCCAGGAAACGCCTTCGACTGAACATGCACGTGCTCCTTGCGGGTCAGGACCAGGGCCGCGCGCCGTGCCTTGGCCGATCGATTGCGATGACATTCGAATTTCGGCAGAGCATAGCGGCGGAGCCGCGGAGAGGCAAGAGAATCAGGTTCGGCCGCGCCGATGGACGAGACGCCACTGCCGGCCGACGTCGGGAAGGAAGAAAAAGGCCTCGACCCCAGTCAGCGTCGCCAGATAGCCGCGGCTTCGCTCCGGCCCCAGCACGAACAGCGCATCGTCCAGCGCGTCGCCGGCGGTGCCTGTCGGGGCGAGGACCGCGACGCTCAACACGCCCTGCACCGGCCAGCCCGAACGGGGATCCATGATGTGGGAGTAGCGCACACCGGCGCGCTCGAAGAATTTCTCGGACGTGCCGGCAACCGACAAAGCGCGGTTTTTGAGCCGCAGCGTCCGCGCGATGGTCGCGCCGCGAAGCGGGTCCTGGATGTCGACGGGCCATCCGGCCCGTCCCGGCGGCGCTGCCATGGCGTAGATGGTGCTGCCTCCGGAGCTGACCAGCGCTGCCGCCACACCGCGCGCCCGCAGCACCCCGGCGGCGCGATCGACCGCATAGCCCTTGGCGATGCCACCGAGATCGAGCTCGACGCCCGGTCCGTCGAAGGCCACGGTACGGCTGGCGGCGTCGAGGAGGACGTGGGTGGCGCCGACGTGCCGCAGCGCGGCCGCGACGTCCGCCTGCGACGGAAGGCTGCCGTCACCCCTGAAGAAGCCCCAGGCTTTCATCAGGGGCCCGACGGTGACGTCGAACGCCCCGCCGGAAGCCCGCGTGTAGCCGATCGCCGCAGCGAGAAAGTCGAACAGCTCCCGGTCGACCGGCACCGGATGAAGCGCTGCCTCGCGATTGATTCGCGACAGCGGACTGTCGGAACGGTAATGGCTCATGAGGCGATCGATCCGATCGACCTCGTCGAAGGCCGCCTCGACGGCGGCCGCCAGGCCGGTCTCGTCCGGTCCCCACGCCTCGATGGCGTAGACGGTGGCCATCGACAACCGGGTCCCCTGGTGATGGTGCAGTGCCGCGCCGGGGCCGGCCACCGCCGACGCCGGGCG
>JAYTEJ010000180.1:0-10589 GCA_043735365.1 Acidobacteriota bacterium | reverse complement strand
GATCGATGAATGTCGCTCGCCTCTGGACGAAGCGACAAAATTGGCTATTGAGGAGACCGGCCGTTACCGCCGGTCATCGCGGGCCCGGACCGGGCCGGAAGGAAGAAATCCATTGCCGCCGACTACCACCCCCCGCACAGCCGCGCCGAAGCGCAGAAAGGCGCGTTCGCTATCCCCCGACCGATCGGCCGTGTCGCCGCAGGAGATCTCCCGTCGTGCCTACGAGATCTACGAGTCACGCGGTTACGCCGGCGGCGATCCGCTCGATGACTGGCTGCGCGCCGAGCGCGAGCTGGCGAACTCGGCCGGAGCGTAAGCCCCGGCCGAGTCCGTCTGCGGAGAGCTGACAGCTGAGGGCTAGTCTAGAACAGCACCTTCATGCCGATCTGGATGTTGCGCGGCAGGTTGTTCTGGCTCGACACCTTGCCGAAGTCGGCGCTGGTCGGGCTCAGGTTCGGGTTGTTGAAGAAGACGTCGTTGAAGGCGTTGTACAGCTCGAGATGCACTTCGGTGCGGATCCGGCTGATCTGGACGCCCTTCACGAACGACATGTCCCAATTCGTATAGCGAGGGCTGCGCAGCCCGTCCCACCGCGTCGGCAGCGTCCGGACGTTGCCCGCCAGCTGGATCCGGCTGTCGGCGCGCTGCTTGGCCGGATCGTCCACCCCGTTGGTCTGCACCGCGGCGTCGTGGAAGTAGAAGCCGCTGGTATCGAAGACCGGCTTGCTCGGGTCGTCGGTATAGCTGGTCTTCAACCGGGTGATGTCGCCGTTGTAGTAGGCGTTGCCGAAGGTCATGTTCGGCCGGCCAGACTGCCAGTTCCAGATGAACGAGACGCTCCAGTTGCCGACGATGCCGTCGACGATGGGGTTGAGGTTCTTGCCGAATTTCCGATCCCGCCCGAAGGGCAGCTCCCAGATGCCGTTGAGGACCATGCGGTGCGGCATCTGCGAGTCGTTCAGCCGCTTCTCGTAGTCGGGATCGGTGTCGTTCAGCCGCGTGACCTGCTCCGTGAAGCGGGTATACGTGTAGGTCCCGAGGATGGTGTAACCCGACCGGAAGCGCCGCTCGAGGCGGAACTGCCCTGAATCGAAGGTGCTCGAGCCGTCGTAGCGCCTCGTATCGATATTGCCGAACTGCGGGTACGGGCGCAGCAGCTGTTGCCGCTGCGTCGTCGAACCGTTCAATCCCTCGCCCGGCAGCAGGCCGGCAAACGGATTGCGAACGTTGGCCGTGAGGAAGTTGATCGCGGCATTGTCGCGCACCGGGCTGGTCGACAGGTACTGCCGCGGCACCGGATTGAGGTTGTAGTCGGTCGTCAGATCGTAGCCCCGGCTGGCGACGTAGTTCGCCTCGGCGACGAACTGCCCGGGCAGCTCGCGCTGGAGGCCGATCGACCAGCGCATCGACTGCCCGTTGCGGTAGTTCAGGTCGTTGTTGAAGCGCCCGATGCTGCGGCCGAGGAAGGTGTTCGGACCGTTGCTGCTGCCGGGCGGCGTGGCGACGCCGTCAGGGAAGGGGTTGCTCAGCGTCGCCCTGACCGTCAGCCCCGCGTCGAGCGTCGGGACGATGCTCGTTCCCTGGGAGAAGCCGGGCTGGTAGAGGCCGCTGACGTCGAACAGCGCCGGGACGCTGTAGACGGCCCAGCCGCCGCGGAAGACGGTCTTGCTGTCGGCCTGATAGGCGAAGCCGACGCGCGGCTGAAAGTTGTTCAGATCGGGATTGATCGTGCCGCGGTTCGACGAATCCACGAACTGGAGGCCGCCCCGGACCCTGAAGTCGGCGGGGGCGATCTGCGGCTGCGGATTGGCGGCGTAGGCCGCCTGGGCCGCGCTGGTGATCGAGAGGGCCGCGTTCGGATCGAATCCGCGGGCGTTGCGGTTCTCGCGCTCGGTGGGCGCGCCCTCGTACTCCCAGCGCAGCCCGAGGTTCATCGTCAGCTTCGAGCTCACCTTCCAGTCATCCTGGACGAAGATCCCGCCGTAGAACACCTGGTTGAAGCGGCTGGCGCTGCGATCGATGGTGCCGCCGCTGGGAATGCCCAGCAGCACCGCCGCCAGGTCCTGTCCGATCGCCGCCGCCGGCGAATTATCCAGCTGCCGCGTCAGCACCGAGCCGCGCGCGAAGTCGTAGCGGCCGGCGGACTGCAGGCTGGGGAGGCCCTCCTCGCGGTAGACGCGGATATCGGTCCCGGATCGCAGACTGTGGCGGCCGCGATTCAGCGTCATCGTCGGCTGGAAGGAGTAGATGCTGGCGGTGGTGCCTCCAGCGAAGGAGTCGCCGAGGTCGCTGAAGGAGGCCCCGTCCATGTCGAAGCGCGGGAAATATTTGTTGTCGCCGAAGTACTGCGAGGCGGCGCTCGGGAAGCCGAGGCTGGCGGGGTCGAAGATGCCCTGGCTCTGACGGTTGCTGGGCTCCTGGAAGCGCGAGTAGCTGCCGCGCAGGTTGAGCAGGGCGGTGTTCGACAGCGTCCAGACGTGGTCGACGTTGACGGCGTCGTTGATGCGGTAGAGGAAGTTGCCGGTCGGCAGAATGCCGTTGACCTCTCCGGTCCAGTTGCCGCGATGCTCGACGCGGTTGTTGCGCGAGTAGCGCACGAACATCCGCTGCTTGTCGGTCAGCACCTGGTCCACCCGGTAGTTCATCGAGTAGAAATCGTCGCCGCGGGGATTGCCGGTGATGAAGTTGTTGCGCCCCTGGGCGTCGCCGGGCTGGTTCGGCTGCGGGTAGTAGCCGATGTAGTTGACGCCGACCGGGTTGAGGCGGTTGGCCGGGATGACATTGCCGGGGAACGGCTGGCGCTCGATGCGGCCGTCGGCCCGGCGCACCGCGGTCAGCGGGTCGTAGATGAAGATGCCCTGCGCGAGCAGGGCGGAAAAATCGCCGTTGCGCTCCGCCTGGGTCGGAACGGTGAACTGCCCCGGCTCCGGGAAAGTGTCGTAGAGCCACTCGAAGGCGCCGAAGAAGAACGTCTTGTCGCGACCATCGTAGAGCTTGCCGATCCAGGCCGGGCCGCCGAGGGTGAAGCCATAGCGCTTGTAGGCGAGCGGATCCTTGGGCCGGCCGGCGCGCTCGAGGAAGAAGTCGTTGGCCGACAGCCGCTCGTCGCGGTAGTGGTAGTAGGCGTCTCCGCGCAGCCGATTGGTGCCGCTCTTGAGGGTGACGTTGACGGTGGCGCCGGCGCTGTGCCCCTGCTGCGCGTCGAAGGTCGCGGTCTCGACCTTGAACTCCTGCACCGCGCCCGCCGGCGGGACGAAGGCGACGCGCCGGCCGTTGGCCATGTTCGGGGAGCCGTCGAGCGTGAACTCGTTCCCGCCGCCGCCGCCGTCGGAGGTGAAGGAGGAGGTGCCGGCGTTGTCGAAGGGGCGCGAGAACTTCAGATCGCCGGTGTAGGCCACGCCGGGGGCGAGCCGCGCCAGCACGAACGGGTTGCCGTCCGAGAGCGGCATCAGCGCGATCCGCTTCTCGTCGATGACCTGCCCATTGGAACCGCTGGACGTATCCAGCAGCGGCGCCTCGGCGGTGACCGAGACGGTCTCTTCCATGCTGCCGACCTCGAGACGGAGATCGAGCTCGAGGCGATCGCCGATCCGGACCTCGACGTTCTCCCGCACCAGCTTCTTGAACCCAGAGAGCTCGGCGGTGACGGAGTATGTGCCAGGGGTGAGGTAACGGAGCGTGTATCCCCCCTCACTGTCGGTGGTCGTGGTGGTGGTGCCGTTGGTGGCGACGTTGACGGCCGAGATGGTGACACCGGGCGTACGGCCGCCGGACGAGTCGCTGACGGTGCCGGCGATCGCACCCCGGAAATCCTGAGCCGACGTGCCGCTGGCGACGATGAGCAGCAAGGCGACGCAGAAAATACACAGACGCTTCATATATCCGAGTCCTCCAACACTGGGTGTTTTGGGTGAGCGCTGGCAAGCGCCGCGAGGGCGAAACCAGCCTGACCGAAAGAGACCACATTTTCAGGTCTAAGTAAACCAAAACCCAACCGCCGGCTTTGACTTGGCGGCGGCGCAGGGATATGAAAGAGTCGCTGGACCGACGTGGTGACGACAGCGCTTCCACAGGCGTGGCCGAGGCCCTCGCACCCCCGCCCCATCGTTCTCATCGGCGCCGGCGGCATCGCCAGCACCGCGCACCTGCCGGCCTACCGCCGCTGCGGGCTGCCGGTGGCGGCGGTCTTCGACATCAGCCGCGCCGCCGCTGACGAAGCCGCCGGCCGCTTCGGGATCGCGCGAGTCTGCGAGACGATCGAGGAAGCCTTCGCGGTCGACAATGCGGTCTTCGACCTCGCGGTTCCCGGCGATCGCACCCTGGCGGTGCTCGAGCAGGCGCCGCCCGGCTCGGCCGTGCTGATGCAGAAGCCGATGGGGTTGACGCTGGCCGAGGCCTGCCGCATCGCCGACTGCGCCCGTGAGCGACGGCTCCTGGCAGCGGTCAATCTGCAGCTCAGGTTCAGTCCCGCGATGATCGCGCTTCACGATCTGCTGGCGCGGCACGCGCTCGGCGAGCTGGTTGACATCGACGTCCGCGTGGTCATCGATCAGCCATGGCAGCGCTGGCCGTTTCTCGAACGCGCCCCCAGGCTGGAGCTGCCGTACCATTCGATCCACTACCTCGACGCCATCCGCTGGCTCGCCGGTGAGCCGGCCGGGGCGTGGTGCCGGGCGCTCGGTCATCCGGAGCTGCCGAGGCTGGCGGACACCCGAAGCACGATCATTCTGGATTACGGCGACCGCCTCCGCTGCTCGCTGGTGCTCAATCACACCCACCGCGCCGGGCCGCGCTACCGCGCCTCGCAGCTGATGGTGGAAGGCACCCGGGGGGCCGCCCGGCTCACCTTCGGCGTCAATCTCTCCTATCCGGCGGGACCGCCGGACACGATGGAAGTGGCTGAAGGAGGCGACTGGCGGAGCGTGCCGCTGCGCGGCTCGTGGTTTACCGAGGCTTTCGAGGGGCCGATGTCCAACCTCCAGCGGGTCGCGGCCGGCGAAGACCCCGGGCTGGTCAGCCCGGTGGCGGACGCGCTGAAGACGATGGCGCTGATTGAGGCATGCTACCGGTCGAGCGAGGGGGGCGGGACGCCGATTCCGTCCGCAGGCTGATCGCGTTTTGGCCCGGGCTATGACATTCTTCTCTGCGCGGTTTTTCGAGGGAGCCAATGGCATGAAGCGATTTGTGGCGGTGGTATGTCTCGTGCTGGCAACGGCGTGCGGTGGCAACAAGCAGGCGACGTCGTCGAAGCTGACAGTCGCGATGATCCCCAAGGGGACGTCGCACATGTTCTGGCAGAGCATCCATGCCGGCGCCAACCGCGCCGGCCAGGAGCTCGGTGTCGACGTCATCTGGCGCGGCCCGCTGCGCGAGGACGAGCGGGATTCGCAGATCTCCGAGGTCGAGGGCTTCATCAGCCGCGGTGTCTCCGGCATCGCGCTGGCGCCGCTCGACGAGGTCGCCCTGGTCGGGCCGGTTGCGGACGCCGTCGCCCGCAAGATTCCGATCGTCATCTTCGACTCCGGGCTCCGGAGCGACGACTACGTCAGCTTCGTCGCCACCGACAACGTCGCGGGGGGACGGCTCGGCGGTGAGCGCCTGGTCGAGTCGATGAAGGGGAAGGGCAAGGTGGTGCTGCTGCGCTACGCCGAAGGGCACGACAGCACCGGCAAGCGCGAAGAGGGCTTCCTTCAGGCGATGAAGGCCCACCCGGAGATCCAGGTCATCAGCTCCAACCAGTACGTCGGCGCGGACGTCGAAGGTGCCTACAAGAAGACGGAATCGATCCTGAGCAGCTACAAGAAGCCGGACGGCAGCATCGATGTCGACGGCATCTTCTGCGTCAACGAGTCCTCGTCGTTCGCGGCGATGCGGGTCCTCCAGGACAACCGCTGGGTCGGCAAGGTCCACTTCGTCGGCTTCGACGCCTCCCCGAACCTGATCAAGGGCCTGCAGGACGGGGTCCTCGACGGCATCGTGCTGCAGGATCCGGTCCGCATGGGCTACCTGGCCGTGAAGACACTCGTCGCCCACATCAGGGGGGAGAAGGTCGAGAAGCGGATCGACACCGGCGTCCACGTTGCCACCAAAGAAAATATGGACCAGCCGGGGATGCGGGAGCTCGTCCACCCGGACGTCACCCAGTGACGGAGACCGCGCCGCTGCCGCCGCCGCTCTTCGAGATGCGCGGCATTCGTAAGTCGTTCGGCGCCACCACGGCGCTCGGCGGCGTCGACCTGTCGGTTGCGCCTGGGGAGATCTGCGGGCTCATCGGCCAGAACGGCGCCGGCAAGAGCACGCTGATGAGCATCCTCGCGGGGGCGCTCAGGCCCGACGCCGGGGAAATGCGCATCGGCGGCGCCCCCTACGCACCGCAGAACCCCTATGACGCCCGACGCGCCGGCGTCGCCATGATTTACCAGGCGCTGTCGCTGGCGCCGCACCTGTCGGTGATGGAGAACATCACGATGGGGGCCGAGCCGATGCGGTTCGGGCTCGTCGACCGCGTCAGGATGCGGGAGATTGCGGTCCGCGCTCTGGCCGAGCTCGGCCACGACGACATTCCGCCGGAGGCGCCGGTCGGGCGGCTCTCGGTCGCCACCCAGCAGCTGGTGGAGATCGCCCGCGCCGTCGCGGTCGGCTGTCGGGTGCTGGTGCTCGACGAGCCCACCAGCAGCCTGGGGCGCGCCGACATCGAGCACCTGTTCGCGCTGCTCCGCCGCCTCAAGGCGCAGGGGCACGCCGTCGTCTACATCTCGCACTTCATCGAGGAGGTCAAGGAGGTCGCCGACCGCTTCACGGTCCTTCGCGACGGCCGCAATGTCGGCGACGGCCTCACCGCCGCGGCCCGCCACGACGACATCGTCTCGCTGATGGTCGGCCGCGACATCGGCGACCTCTTTCCCCGCTCGGCGCGGACGCCGGGGGCGGCGATCCTCGAAGTCGCCGCGCTCGAGCCCGGGTCTGCCACGTTTACGCTCCACCGCGGCGAGATCTTCGGCATCGCCGGCGTCATCGGCTCGGGGCGGACGCGGTTGTTCCGGACCCTGTTCGGGCTGGCGCCGGTGCGCAGCGGCCGAGTCCGCCTGGCAGCCTACAGCGGCGCCGCGAAACCGGAAGCGCGCTGGCGCCAGGGCATGGGGCTGCTGAGCGAAGACCGCACCGATGAGGGGCTCGCGCTCGGGCTCGACATTGCCACCAACCTCACCATGACGCGGCTGTCGTCGTTCGGACGCGCCGGCCTGCTGTCTCCCGCACGCCAGCAGGCGGCAGCCGGGACCTGGATCGAGAAGCTGCAGATCAAGTGCGCGGGGTCGTCGCAGAGCGCCGGCGAGCTCTCCGGCGGCAATCAACAGAAGATTGCCATCGCGCGCCTGCTCCACCACGACGTCGACGTCCTGCTCCTCGACGAGCCGACGCGCGGCATCGACGTCGGCAGCAAGGCGCAGATTTACCGGTTGATCAACGAGGTGGTCTCGACGGGATCGGAGCGCCCGCCGAAGGCCGTGCTGCTCGTCAGCAGCTACCTGCCCGAGTTGCTCGGCCTGTGCGATCGCATCGCGGTGATGCGCCGTGGCCACCTCGGTGAGGCCCAGCCGGCGGCCACCTTCTCGGAGCACGATCTGATGATGGCGGCAATCGGGGGGGGGCCGGAATCATGACGACCAGAGGGATGCTCGAGCGCGGCGGGACGTTCCTCGGCCTGGTGCTCGTGGCGCTGATTTTCGGCTTTCTCGTCGGCCCGCAGTTCTTCTCCGGCGCCAACCTCGAGCTGATGGCGCGGCAGACCGCGATCGTCAGCATCGCCGCCGTCGGCATGACGGTGGTGATCGTGGCGGGCGGCATCGATCTCTCGGTCGGCTCGATCATCGCGCTGGCGACGGTGGTGATCGCGCTGCTGCTCAGGAGCGGCGCCAGCCCGGCCGTCGCGGCGCTGGGCGCCGTCGGCGCCGCCGCCATCTGCGGCGTGGTCAACGGCGTGCTCATCACCCAGCTCCGCGTCGTCCCCTTCATCGTCACCCTGGGGACGATGCTGGTGATTCGCGGCGCCGCCAAGGGTCTGGCCGAGGAGCGGCGCATCGAGGCGCCGGTGTCGTGGCTGAACGATCTGCTGCGCGTGCCGCGCGGCGCCGGACTGCTGCCGTCGGGGATCTGGGGGGTGATCGCCCTGGCGCTGCTCGTCGGCGGGGTGCTGCGCTACACCCGGTTCGGCCGGCACGTCTTCGCCATCGGATCGAACGAGCGCATGGCCCGGCTCTGCGGGGTCGCCATCAGCAGGACCAAGGTGTTCGTCTATGTGCTCGGGGCGGCGTTTGCCGGCGTCGCCGGGGTGCTGCAGTTCTCGAAGCTGTCGGTCGGCGACCCGACGGTGGCGATCGGCCTCGAGCTCGACGTCATCGCCGCGGTCATCATCGGCGGCGGCAGCCTGCTCGGCGGCCGCGGCACGGTGCTCGGGACGCTGATCGGCGCGGCGATCATGACCATCATCCAGATCGGCTGTTCGCAGAAGGGGCTGGCGAACTGGGTGCAGCAGATCGTCACCGGCGGCATCATCGTCGCCGCCGTGGCGCTCGATCAGATGCGTTCGGGCGGCCACACGCGGGAAGCGCGATGAAGATCACCGGCCTGGAGATCCTCGATCTTCGCTTCCCGACCTCGCGCACCAACGCCGGCACCGACGCGATGCACCCCGACCCCGATTATTCGGCGGCCTACGTGGTGCTCGAGACGGACGCGGATCTCGAGGGGCACGGCTTCACCTTCACGATCGGGCGCGGCAACGAGATCTGCGTCGAGGCGATCCGCGCCTTCCGCCCGCTGGTCGTCGGCCGCAGCCTGGAGGAGATCGCCGCGGAACCAGCGGCGTTCTGGCGCTCGCTGGCCTCGGACTCGCAGCTGCGCTGGCTGGGCCCGGAGAAGGGCGTCATCCACATCTCGATGGCCGCGATCGTCAACGCCGTGTGGGATCTGCAGGCGAAGCGCGCCCGCAAGCCGCTGTGGAAGCTGCTGGCGGACATGACGCCGCAGGAGATTGCCGGCTGCATCGACTTCCGCTACATCACCGACGCGCTGACCCCGGACGAGGCGATCGACATGCTGGAGCGGCAGGCGCCGACCAGAGCCGACCGCGAGCGCATCCTGCGGCGGGACGGCTTTCCCGCCTACACCACCTCGGCCGGCTGGATGGGCTACTCCGACGACTACATCCGGCAGTTGTGCCGCGAGGCGCTGGCCGACGGCTGGACGCACTTCAAGGTCAAGGTCGGGGCGGCGCCGGCGGACGACGCGCGGCGGCTGGCGCTGGTGCGCGAGGAGATTGGCCCGTCGAGCCGGCTGATGATCGACGCCAACCAGAGCTGGGACGTCGGCGAGGCGATCGAGCGGGTCCGCGCGCTGTCGCGGTTCGATCTCTGGTGGATCGAGGAGCCCACCAGTCCGGACGACGTCCTGGGGCATGCGGCGATTGCCAGCGCCGTGCGTCCGGTGGGCGTGGCCACCGGCGAGCACTGCCAGAACCGGATCATCTTCAAGCAGCTGCTTCAGGCCCGGGCGATCTCGTTCTGCCAGATCGACAGCTGCCGGCTGGGCGGCGTCAACGAGAATCTGGCGGTGATCCTGCTGGCGGCGAAGTTCGGGGTCCCGCTGTGCCCGCACGCCGGCGGCGTCGGTCTCTGTGAGCTGGTACAGCACCTCTCGATGTTCGACTACGTCGCCGTCGCGGGGCGGATGGACGACCGCGTCACCGAGTTCGTCGATCACCTGCACGAGCATTTCGTCGAGCCCGTGGTGATGCGCCGCGGCCGCTACCTGCCGCCGTCCGCCCCGGGATACAGCAGCGAGATCAAGGCGGCCTCCCGCGCCGAGTATCGCTATCCGGACGGGCCGGCGTGGTCCGGGCGGTGACCTGGCCCGCCGTGCGCGGCGAAGTGGGATAATCGGCGCTTGGCCCTGACCGCGACCATCTACAACCTCGACATCGACCTGGCGGACTCCGACCGCGCCGTCTACGAGACCCTGGCGCTGCGCATCGCCAGGCATCCCTCGGAGTCCCCTGATTACCTCGTCGCCCGGGTCCTCGCCTACGCCATCGAGTTCACCGAGGGCATCGCGTTCTCGCGCGGCATCTGCGATCCGGACGATCCGGCCATTGCGGTCCGCGACCTGACGGGCGCGCTCACCGCCTGGATCGACATCGGCTCACCGGACGCCGCCCGCCTGCACAAGGCCTCCAAGCTGGCGCCGCGCGTCGCCGTCTACACCCACAAAGACGTCGCCCAGGTGGCGCGCAATCTCTCGGGGGAACGGATTCACCGCGTCGAGGCCCTCGAGCTCTATGCCATCGATCGGCCGCTGATTGCCGCGATCGCGGCGCGGCTGGAGCGGCGGATGGCGTTCAGCCTCTCGATCAACGAGCGCGAGCTCTATCTGTCGATTGGCGCCGACACCATTGCGGGCGCCGTGGTGCGCCATGCCCTCGCCTAGGACGACGATTCACCGCAGGCCATGAACCCGCTGCGACAGGCATTCGGCGACATCGACATCTACCTCTTCGACCAGCTGCTGCGCGGACGGATCACGCCCGGCATGCG
>JAYTEJ010000179.1:0-2183 GCA_043735365.1 Acidobacteriota bacterium | reverse complement strand
GGGCGCGCCCCGGAGCTGCAGCTGACGTCTTCTTCCGGCCATGCCGCGGAGCCGCAGCCGATGACGATCCCCGGCGTGCTGGCCGGCGCGGTGGTCGGCAACCGCTGGTCGCCCGAGCCGCTGGGGCCCTGGCGCAACCTGATGGAGCCGTCCTCCGCGCCGCCGCCCGGGCCCGGACAGGCAGCGGGAGATGGCGCCGCCGCGTCGAATCCCGCAGTACCAGGCGGCGCTCCGCAGGACCCGGCGCAATCCCTGGTCCGCCCGATGATTCCGCTCGGCCAGTTCCGCGACACCTTCATCATCGCCATAGACGACGAGGGGATCGCGATCATCGACCAGCATGTCGCCCACGAGCGGGTGCTGTTCGAACAGGTGATGGAGAAGCTGACGGCAGGGCGCCTGCCCAGCCAGCGGCTGCTGACGCCGCTGCTCATCGAGTTGTCTCCGGCCCAGCGTCAGGCGCTGGTCCCGCACGCGGCGACTCTCGATCGCTTTGGCCTCGAGATCGAGGAGTTCGGCGGCGACAGCGTGCGCCTCTCCGCGGTGCCGGCGGTGCTCGATCCCGCCGACTGCGAAGCGGCGGTGCGCGCCCTCGCCGAGGACCTCGAAGGGCTCGATCGCGGCTCGCGCGTCGAAGACGCGCTGCGGGGGATCGCCGCGACGATGGCCTGCCACGCCGCGGTCAAGGCGAACTATCCGCTGACCATGGAGAAGATGCGCTACATCCTCGAAGAGCTGCGGCGCACCGCCTACTCGAGCGTCTGCCCCCACGGCCGCCCCGTCGTCCTGCGCATCTCGAGGCGCGAGATCGAGAAAAACTTCCAGCGAATCTAGTGTCCCGTCACCGTGGTTCGCGACATCATTCCCGGGCGGGGCTTCCCGGCTCGCGGCGTTGCTCCTCGCTCATATACTCCAGTATTCTCGCTCGTCGCGCCTTGCGATCCGGGCGCCGCGCTCCGGGACTTATGCCACGATCCACGGTGACGGGACACTAGCGTCCGGTGAAATGTCGGAGAATGACGGCCCCATGACTCCCCCTGGTATCAGCCGCGTCCATAGCGAAGAGGCATCCCGGCCGGCGGCGACCGGCCGTGCCAGGCTGGACTCGATCGACCTGCTCAGGGGCGCGGTCATGGTGCTGATGGCGCTCGACCACGTCCGCGACTACTTCGGCAATGCCGCCGTCGATCCCACCAATCCGGCGACGGCCACGGCGGCGCTGTTCTTGACGCGGTGGGTCACCCATTTCTGCGCGCCGGTGTTCTTCCTGCTGACCGGGACGGGGGCGTGCCTGGCGGGCAGGCGCCGGACGACCGCCGCGCTGTCGCGATTCCTGCTCGCGCGCGGGGTGTGGTTCCTGGTGCTCGAGCTGTTCGTGATGCGCTTCGCCTGGCAGTTCAACGTCGACTACCAGGTCACCGTGCTGACCGTCCTCTGGGCGCTGGGCTGGGCGCTGATTGTTCTCGCCGGGCTGGTCTACCTGCCCGCCGCCGTCGTCGCCGCCGTCGGCGTCGCGATGATCGCCTCGCACAACCTCCTCGACGGCATTCCGGCGGCCGCGTTCGGACGCGCGGCGCCGCTGTGGTCGGTGCTGCATGCACCAGGAGTGCTCTATAGCGATGGCCGCCACCTTATGTTTGCCGCCTATCCGCTGATCCCGTGGATCGGCGTCGTCGCTGCCGGATACGGGCTCGGCAGGATCTTTTCGTGGGAGCGCGCCAGACGGCGGTCGCTGCTGCTGCGCCTCGGCGCGGCGATGACGGCCGCCTTTCTGGTGCTTCGCGCCGTCAATGTCTATGGCGACCCGCGCCCCTGGGTGCACGTCGCCGGCGCGACCGCGCTCTCGTTCCTCAATACGACCAAGTATCCGCCGTCGCTGCTGTTCCTGCTGATGACGCTCGGCCCGGCGCTGCTGTTCCTGCGCGCCGTGGACGGGCGGACGCCGGCATGGCTGCGGCCGGTGCTGGTCTTCGGCCGGGTGCCGATGTTCTATTACGTCCTCCACGTGTTTGTGATGCACCTGCTGGCCGTCGCCGTCTGCCAGTGGCGGTTCGGCAGCATGCGCTGGATGTTCGAGTCGCCCGGCCTCGGCCAGTACCCGGTGACGCAGCCCCCGGGCTGGCCGCTGCCACTGCCTTACGTCTACCTGTGCTGGCTGGTCGTGGTGCTGACGCTCTATCCGG
>JAYTEJ010000178.1:0-4019 GCA_043735365.1 Acidobacteriota bacterium | reverse complement strand
CGCCAGGACATCGACTTCCTGCTGGCGCGCCGGGCGCTCGAGGCGGGCTGCCTGTTTGCGCTCGACAGCGATGCCCACTCGGCCACGGAGCTGCGATTCAGTGAGTACGCCGTGGCGCACGCCCGCCTGGCGTTCATCCCCGCCGACCGCGTGATCAACTGCTGGGCCCGCAAAGCGCTGGAGGCGTGGATGCGGGAGAGAAAAGAACGCTACGGGCCCTAAGGTGCGGGGGAGCGGCGGCGGGGAAGCTGAGCGCCGAGCGCTACCGTGCGGGCCGCGAGGCGCGGTAGTAGCGGGAGGGAAGGGGGTGGCCGAGGCGGGATTCGATGAAGGCGGAGGCCTCCACCAGCGCCGGCAGGTCGATGCCGGTTTCGATGTCGAGGCCCTGCAGCATGTAGACGAGATCTTCGGTCGCGAGGTTGCCGGTGGCACCGGGGGCATACGGGCAGCCGCCCAGGCCTCCGGCTGACGCGTCGAAGACGGTGATGCCGAGGCCGAGAGCGGTCAGCACGTTTGCCAGGGCGGTGCCGCGGGTGTCGTGGAAGTGCAGCGCGAGGCGCTCGAGCGGCACGCGCGCGGCGACTGCGGCGATCACCTGCGGCACCTGGCCGGGGTGTGCGATGCCGATGGTGTCGCTCACCGCCACCTCGAAGGCGCCCATCTCGACGAGCGACGCGGCGACGCCGGCGACGCGGGCCGGCGCCACCGCGCCCTCGAACGGACATCCGAACGCCGTCGAGACGTAGCCGCGCACCCGCACGCCGGCGGCGCTCGCACGCGCGGCGACCTCGCGGTAGACGTCGAGCGACTGGTCGATCGTCTTGTTGATGTTCCGCCGGCTGAACGTCTCCGACGCGGCGGCGAACACCGCCACCTCGGTCACCCCGGCGGCCAGGGCCCGCTCGAGCCCCGCCATGTTCGGCACCAGCGCCGGATAGCGCACGCCCGGGCGGCGCGCGATCCCCGCCATCACCCGCTCCGCATCCGCCATCTGCGGAACCCACCGCGGATCCACGAACGAGGCGGCCTCGATCGCGGTCTCGCCGGCCGCCGCCAGCCGCTCGATGAACGCGATCTTGTCGTCCGGCGCAATCACGGCCGGCTCGTTCTGCAGACCGTCCCTCGGGCCAACTTCGACGACGGTCACGCGAGCGGGCAGGGACATGCGCCGATTCTATGGGATGTCGGCGCCGGCCGGGTCGAGGTCGACGAGGGCGACACCAGGCTTGACCAGTTCACCGACGCGACAGTGCACCGCGCGGACCACACCGTCCGCCGGGGCGCGGATCGGCAGCTCCATCTTCATGGCCTCCAGAATCAGCAGCGTGTCCCCCTTCCGCACCGCGGCGCCCGGCATCGCCTCCACCCGGACGACCGTCGCCGGCATCGGCGAGGCGAGCGGCGCGTGCGCACCCGCCGCGGCACGCCGCGGCCGCGAATCCTGGACCTCGAACTCGTAGACGCGGCCGTCCAGGAACACCCAGCGCGTCGATCCCGAGGCGACCGCCCAGGCACGGCGGCCGTCCGCGCCCACCCGCAGGACCGCGGGGCCTTCGAAGCTGACCGGCATCACCGGTGCGTCGTCAATCGTCACGCCGGCCTCGCCGACCGTGGTCCGGTAGTCGCGTTCGCCTGTGCGCAGCACGACGGGCCGGCCGCTCATCGCGGTGTCTCTCCGGGGCGGCCCCAGCGGGCCATCGCGGTCCAGGGATCGGCGGCATCGGGCGGGGAACCCTCGGCTCGGTCCGTCCCGTTTCGGGCGGCCGAGGCCGCGGCCGCCACCGCCTCGGGTGGCGGCGGCGGCGCGTCGAGCAGCGCGTCGAGGTGCTCTTCGATGAAGCCGGTGTGCAGATCGCCCGCGCGGAAGGACGGATGGTCCAGGATCCGCAGCAGAAACGGAATATTCGTCGGGATGCCGAGGACCGGGAACTCACGCAGTGCCGCCCTGGCGCGGTCGATGGCCGCTTCCCGGGTCGCGGCGTGGGCGATGACCTTCGCCAGCAGCGGGTCGTAGTGCACCGGTACAACGTCTCCCTCTCGTACGCCGGCATCGACGCGTACGCCCGGCGCCTGCGGCTCGCGGTAGACCAGCAGCGGGCCGGCCTGCGGCAGGAAACCGGCGCGCGGGTCCTCGGCGTAGACGCGCAGCTCGAGAGCATGGCCCCGCTGCACCAGCTGATCCTGGGTCCACGGCAGCGCCCCGCCGGCGGCGACCTCGAGTTGCGCGTGGACCAGGTCGACGCCGGCGACCGCTTCGGTGACCGGATGTTCGACCTGCAGCCGGGTGTTCATCACGAGGAAATAGAACTCAGACCGGCCGCCGGCGCCGTGGAGCAGGAACTCGATCGTGCCGGCATTGCGATAGCCGGCGGCGCGGGCGGCCGCGACCGCCGCCTGCCCCATGGCGTCGCGCAGCGCCGGCGTCAGCGCCGGCGACGGGCTCTCTTCGATCACTTTCTGATGGCGCCGCTGGAGGGAGCACTCGCGCTCGAACAGGTGCACGACATTGCCGTGGCCGTCCGCGAAGATCTGAATCTCGACGTGCCGCGGGCGCTCGATCAGCCGCTCGACGTAGAGCGTGCCGTCGCCGAACGCCGAGGCGGCTTCCCGCCGCGCCGCGGCGATCGCGTCCGCAGCGCCGGCCTCGTCTCGGATCACGCGCATACCCTTGCCGCCGCCGCCGGCCGAGGCCTTGACCAGGGCCGGATAGCCGATCACCTGGATCGCCGTCAGCAGCCCGGCATCGGTCTGGTCGCGCGGCGTCCGTCCCGGCACCACCGGCACGCCGGCCGCCTCCATCAGCGCCCGCGCGCCGATTTTCGATCCCATCCGCTCGATGACGTCACCCGGGGGGCCGATGAAGATCAGCCCGGCCGTTTCGCAGGCTCGCGCGAACGCCGCGTTCTCGGAAAGGAATCCGTAGCCGGGGTGCACCGCATCGGCGCCGGCGCCGAGCGCGGCCTCGATCACAGCGGGGATCGACAGGTAACTCTCCCCGGCGGGCGCGGGACCGACCCGGACCGCCGCGTCCGCGGCCATCACGTGCGCGGCGCCGGCGTCGGCATCCGAGTAAATCGCCACCGTGCTGATGCGGCGCTCGCGGCAGGCGCGGATCACGCGCAGGGCGATCTCGCCCCGATTGGCGATCAGCACGCGGCCGATCGTCATGCGGTCCAGTCCGGCTTCCGCTTCTCCATGAAGGCTCGCATGCCTTCCTGGCCTTCCGGCGAGACCCGCTGCGCCGCGATCGTCGCGGTCGTCAGGCCGATGACGTCCTTCGGATCGATGCCCGCAATGCCCCGGATCAACGCTTTCGCCGCCGCGACCGCCGCCGGCCCCGACGTCCTGAGCTCGGCCAGCCGCCGTTCGATTGCCGCGTCCAGCCCCGCCGCCGGCACCACCTCGTGGACCAGTCCCAGCGACTTCGCCCGCGCGGCATCGAATCGGCCGCCCGACAGGAACAGCTCCCGCGCCGCCGACACGCCAATTTTCCGGACGACATACGGCGCCACCACGGCGGGCAGCAGACCCAGCTTCACCTCCGTCAGCCCGAACACCGCATCCTCGGCGGCGACGACGATGTCGCAGATGGCGGCGAGCCCGAGGCCGCCGCCAAGCGCCGCGCCCTGGACGCGGCCGACCACCGGGACCGGCACCGTGTCGAGCCGTTCCAGCATGCGCGCCAGATCCTCGGCGTCCGCCAGATTTTCGCGGTGGCTGAAGGACACCGCGCGCGCCATCCAGCCGAGGTCGGCGCCGGCGCAGAACACCGGGCCGGCACCGGCGAGCACGACCGCCCGAATCTCGCGATCATCCCCGGCCGCAACGGCCGCCGCGGTCAGGCGGGCGATGCAGTCCTCGTCGAACGCATTCCTCACCTCGGGGCGGTTGATCGTCAGGCGCAGCACGCCGCCGTCACGTTCGCTCAGAATCGAGGGCATCTCAGGCTCCTGCCAGCCTACATTCGGAAGACGCCGAACCTGGTGGCGGCGATGGGGGCGTTGAACGCCGCGGCGATG
>JAYTEJ010000177.1:0-2057 GCA_043735365.1 Acidobacteriota bacterium | reverse complement strand
ATCCAGGCCTACCGCCGCCAGCGGGAGCAGGCCGAGGGGGCGTTCGAGCAGTTCGTCGGAACCTTCCGTCCGCCCCCTGACGAGCCGGCTCAGCCCCGGGACCACATTGCCGGACGAGGCGCCGCCAGTGCCGCGCCGCCCGCGCCAGTCGAGCTGTCGCGTGAGGCAGCAGGCCCGGCAGAGCGCCCCGGCGACCAATCCAGGCAAGATCCGGTAGCGACGACCTTTCCCGAGCGGTTTCCGGCGGAGCTGCCGGCGTCGTGCTCCGGGGACCTGTTGGCCGAAGAGCCCGACGTCCCGGTGGCTCTCTCGCCCGACGAACACGGCATTTTCGCGGTCCCGAAGCCGCCCGCCCGCGGCCGCCTGCTGCTTCTGGCAGGGGTGGTGTTGGCCCTGATCGTGGCCTTTGTCGCGACGCTGCGGGTGCTGCAGGCACCTGCTCCACAGCCGGCGCCGACACAGTCGAAAACGGCCGCTCCGGCCGCCGACATGCCGGCGGCCCCGATCGCACCCGCGACCGGCGCCCCGGTGGTTGAGACGCCTTCCGCTTCGCCGTCGTCTCCGCCCGCCGCCGCAACCCCGCCAACATCCTCCCCCGGAACGCCGGCGACCGGAACAGCGGCGCCCGCCCCGGCGGCTGCTGCCGCGGGCCCGGTGCCGCCGGCCGAGATCCGGACCGTGCGTCGCGCCTGGGTGCGGGTACTGGTCGATGGCAGGCGCGAGGTGGAACGCGAGCTCGACGCCAACGCCCGCGTGCCGCTGCCAGCCGGCAGCACCTATGTGGTCCGAGCGGGCGACGCCGGAGCCGTGCACTTCGTGCTCAAGGGGCAGGACCTCGGCCCGCTCGGCGCCGATGCCCAGGTCGTCACCCGCACATTCCCTGTTCCCGCGCGCTGAATCCACGCTGCTCCGGCGCCACCGGCCGGGCCTCAGCCAGGGTGTGTACGGACCGCGCTAAAATGTCCAGGGAAAGGGGAGAAGAAGACTGATGTCAGCAGGCAGTAGTTCGAGTGTGCCGTCCAAGGCACGAGTAACGGCAGGCGCCACCGCAAGGCGTCTGAGGATCGCCATCGATATGGACGAGGTGATGGCCGACGCATTGGCCGAGCAGCTGAAGCGCTACAACGCTGCCTTCGACGCCCGGATCTGCGTCGCGGATCTGACCGGCCATCATCTGGAAGAGTGCGTGCCGGTCGAACACCGGGAGATGACCGAGGCGATGTTCGACGCCAGTTTCTTCGAGGAGCTGGCGCTGTTCCCGGACTGCCAGGACGTGATCCGCGAGCTCTCGGAGCGCCACGACGTCTTCATCGTATCCGCCGCCATGGACGTGCCGCTGTCCTTCGACGCCAAGTACCGCTGGCTGCGCCGGCACTTCCCTTTCATTCCGCCGTCGAACCTGGTCTTCTGCGGGGACAAGAGCATCATCGACGCCGACTACCTGATCGACGATCGGGCCCGGCATTTCGCGCGCTTCAAGGGGAAGGGCCTGCTCTATTCCGCACCCCACAATGCGGCCGAAGCGGGCTACCCGCGGGTCAGCTCGTGGGCGGAAGTGAGAGAATTCTTCGAGCAGCTCTAATGCATTGCGGCCGGCACGCCGGGATCCGCGCGCGTCCCGGCTCCCGCTCTTCCGCTTCCGTCCGCCGCGTCTATCCGCTCCATTACGATCTGGTGGCAGACGCGGCCGAGAAGCCGGTGCTCGCGGCAGTCATCGACCGCTTCAGTCGGCGGCGGCGTCGCTGTCGCTTCTCCGTCTCAGGCCCCGCAGCAGCGGCATCACCTCGTTGCCGCCGCGTCCGAAATAGTCGTAGAGCCGCCGGTATTCTCCGTAGAGCATGTCGTAGCGATCCCGGTTGACCTGGATCGGCTCGTAGACCCGCTGCGGCGGGGGGGCCATCCGGATCGCCGCCGCCTGCAGCGAATCGTAGCCGCCGCGCGCCGACCCGGCCGCCACCGCTCCCAGCATCGCCGCCCCCAGCGCCGAGGCCTGGGGCGCGCCCGCCACCGCAATCTGCCGCCCCGTCACGTCGGCGTAGATTTGCATCAGCATGGCG
>JAYTEJ010000176.1:0-2756 GCA_043735365.1 Acidobacteriota bacterium | reverse complement strand
GGCCAAGGGGTGTGCGGGCAGCGATCGGCTTTGGCGCGGCACGGATGGAGGCGGGGCACCTGATCGAGGCCGAGGCCACGTTCCGCGGCGCGCTCGCGGCCGCCGAATCCGCCAGCCTCGCCGTGGCTGAGGAGGCCGCGGCGGCACTGGCGCGCTGCCTCTTCTGGCAGGCGCGCTACGACGAAGGGGCGGCGCTGCTAGCGCGCGCCTGCGACGCGGGAACTCCGGCGCCGCGCGGCCTGGTGGTCCTGGCGCGGCTGCTGCTGGCGGAACAGTCGCCAATCGCCGTCCGCACAGCGCGCCGGGCGCTCGACGCCGCCCGCACCGGCGACGATCCGCAGGTGCTCGCCGCCGCGCTGCGGGTGATGGCGCAGGCGCTGGCGTCGGCCGGCGATCCCTCCACGGCGGCGGGATACCTGCGCGAAGGCCTGCGAACCGCCGTCCGCGCCCACCTGCCGCTCGAAGCGATCCGCGTCCGCCTCGCGGCTCTCGAGATCCAGGCGACCGCCGTCCCTTCTCCAGCATCCCGCCGGCTGGCGGGCCGGCTCGCCGCGATGTCGAGTCGCTGGCCGCCGCTGCTGCGCTTTCACGCCCGGGCGGTCCGCGCCCGGGTCGAGAGCTCGGCACTCGACGGCCCGACGCGCGCGTTCGTGGACGGCAGCGGCGCGCTCGCCATCGCGCGGGCGGCGTGCGGCGGCAGTCCGAACCCGGTCGCGGATCTCGAAGCGCTGCTGGGCCTCGGACAGAACGCCAGCGACGATCGCGCGGCGCTGGCGCTGGTGTCGGAGCATCTGCGCGCGCGGCTCCGCGCCGCCACCATCATGCTCACCGGTCCCGATCCCGACCGCCGCGTCCTGACCACCTGCGGCGACCCCTGGCGAGGCGAGCCGGCGGCCGCCTGGCAGGCGCTGGCGAGCGGATTCAGCGTCGGCATCGATCCGCGCGGCGAGCCCTGCCAGGCCGCGGAGCCGCTGCGCTTCGGCGGCGACGTCATCGGCAGCCTCGCGGCCCGCTGGGTGGCAGGCGCCGCACCCGATCCCGGCCGCACCGCCGCGCTGCTGCGCGTCGGCGCGCTGGCGGTCGCCGCCAACGTCCGCGGCATCCTCGACCGCTGCATTCCCGCGCCAGACTGCCGCGACGGCGACGGCATCCTCGGCGACAGCGCCGCCGCCCGCAGCATGCGCGAGGCCACCACCCGCGCGGCCCGCGCCCCGTTCCCGGTACTTATCGAAGGGGAGAGCGGCAGCGGCAAGGAACTGGTCGCGCGTGCCATTCACCGGCTCGGTCCGCGCCGCGATCGCCGTTTCTGCGCCATCAACTGCGCGGCCCTGAACGACGAACTGCTCGAGGCCGAGCTCTTCGGCCACGCCCGCGGCGCCTTCACGGGAGCGATCGGCGAGCGTGCCGGCCTGTTCGAAGACGCCGACGGCGGCACGCTGTTCCTCGACGAGATCGGAGAACTGTCGCCGCGCGCCCAGGCCAAGCTGCTGCGCGTGCTCCAGGACGGCCAGGTCCGCCGCGTCGGAGAAAACGTCTCCCGCCGCGTCGACGTCCGCATCGTCTCGGCCACCAACCGGCGGTTGGCGGAGGAGGCGGCCGCCGGACGCTTCCGCACCGACCTCCGCTTCCGTCTCGACGTGGTGCGAATCGAGGTTCCGCCGCTACGCGAGCGGGCTTCGGACGTGCCGCTGCTCGCCGCCTCCTTCTGGACCGACGCCGCGGCCCGCATGGGGTCGCGCGCCACCCTCGCGCCCGAAACGCTGGCGGCGCTGGCGCGCTACGACTGGCCCGGCAACGTCCGTGAGCTCCAGAACGTAATCGCCTGGATGGCGGTGCACTCCCCGGGCCGAGGCCGGATCACGCCCGCCGCCGTACCCGCGCACGTCGCCCAGGCCGCGGTTCGGTGCGGCAGCACATTCGAGGCCGCGCGGGTCGAGTTCGAGAAGCGATTCGTCAAGGCCGCACTGGCGGCCGCGGGCGGCCACCGCGCCCGCGCCGCCGCCGCGCTCGGCATCTCCCGACAGGGACTGGCCAAGATGGTTAGAAGATTGGCCCTTGATTAGAACGGCTCCGCGGGGCTCCACGGGTTTCTACAGGGTTCTGCGGGGTTCGGTTCTAACAGGGTTCGGTTCTGCCGGGTTCATCCGAGGATCGGTTCCGCGGGGTGCAGTTCAAACCGGGTGCCCCGAGGTTCGTTCTGCCGGGTTCGGTGCTGCCGGGCTCGTCTCAGTTCTGACGGACGGAGCGAAGCACGGGGGTGCGCATAGTCCCTATTCGATATCCGATGCGGAGAGCGGCGTCCGCGGGCCTGGCGAGGTTTCTCAGAGGCGCGTCGGGTTTCGTCGGCGACTGGCCCCGTTCTCACCGCCGGGGCTGCAGCCGCCCAGGCGGCGATTCGCGGCAGCAGTCGCGCCGCGGCAGGATTCGCCATGCCCCTGATGCGGGATCCTGAGACCTCCGTGGGCATCCGCGTCGTCCGTGCAGTCCGCAGCCGGAGGGGTATCGGTCCCCGTGAGGCAAGATTCCTGACAACACCGTCGTGACGCCTCCGTGGACGTCCGTGTCATCCCTGTTGTCCGTGTTCCTGGTAGCAATCGATCGGGCAAGCGTTACGAGGCAGGCGTGCCCTCCGTGAGACCTCCGTGAACATCCGCATCGTCAGTGCGATCCGCGGCCGGAGGGGTATCGGTCCCCGTGAGGCAAGATTTCTGACACCACCGTCGTGACGCCTCCGTGGACGTCCGTGTCATCCGTGG
>JAYTEJ010000175.1:0-5446 GCA_043735365.1 Acidobacteriota bacterium | reverse complement strand
CTGCCCGAAATAATGCGCGAAGACGCTCACCCGGATGAGGCCGGCCGTACGGCTGAGCAGAATGCCGGCGCCCACGAGCGCCGACGCCCGGGCTGCGCTGCGCCCGGTCTGGGACGGAACTGCCATCTGATGCGAAAACCCTGAACCCCGAACCCCGAACCCCGAACCCGGAACCGTGTCGCTACTTTCCAATCCCGAACGGTGCGGCTGCCGCGACCTTGTCCCAGAGCAGCACGATTTTTCCTCCCTGGGCGCTGACATCGGCGAAGGTCCAGGTGAGCTGGTCGATGGCGAGGGGCAGTGTCTGCACCGTCATGGCCACGCGCGCGACGTCCTTCTCCGGAGTGTATTCGTAGGCGCCCCAGAGCGCGCCGGGCTGCGGGTCGGAACCGCTGCGCTTGGCCTTGAACGACGACACGATCAGGGTCCAGTCGGTGGGGGACTTGAGGTCGATGAACAGGCTGTATTCGCCGGGGGCCACGGTCTTGCCGCCAATTGTCAGGGGCGCCTCGGTCTTCAACCGGGTCGAGATGTTGGCGCCGGCCCGCCAGACGGGGGCGTTGCCGCGGAGCGATTTGCCGTAATCCGCGCCGCTGCCCCACAGTTCCCGGTACCGCTTGATCGGGCGGCCGGACGTGATCTCGAGCCATTTGCCGTTCTCGCCCAGCTGGGTGGCCGAAGATCCCGCTGGACTGGCGGCCCGGCCTTCCTGGGCGGCGACGACCGTGGCGGCGATGGCGAGCGTCATACCGAGGACGAGGGCTTTCTTCATCATGCGGACTCCCTTCAATGAACCGGCATTGTAATCCGCGAGGGGGCTCCGACCGAAAAGAGGGGAGTAACCGCGCCCCAGCGGGGCAGCTAAATGCCCTGATCAGGGGAACTTAGGACGAGAAACAGGTTGGCCGATGCGGCGGGGTGCCGTATAATGGCAACAGGCAACTCCCTCTTCCACATAGGTACAAGCGGATGTTCGAACGCTACACGGAACGGGCGCGGCGGGTGCTTTTCTTCGCGCGCTACGAAGCCAGCCAGCTCGGGAGCATTTCGATCGAAACCGAGCATCTTCTGCTGGGGTTGATCCGGGAGGGGAAAGGCCTCACGAGCCGCATCTTCGCGCGGTCGCACCTCTCCCTCGAAAGCATCCGCAAGGAAATCGAAGGCCGCACCGTCTTCCGCGAGAAGGTCTCGACCTCGGTCGAGATCCCCTTCAGCGCCGAAACCAAGCGGGTCCTGCAGTTTGCCGCGGAGGAAGCGGACCGGCTGCTGCACAACTACATCGGCACCGAGCACCTGCTGCTTGGCATCCTCCGGGAGGAGCGGTCCGTTGCCGCGACCATCCTCATGGAAAAGGGGATGCGCCTCAACACCGTCCGCGAGGACATCGTCGCGCTCCTCAACGAGAAGACCACGCTGACGCGGGTCAAGGAAACGCCGCTGCTGGCCGAGTTCAGCCGCGACCTGACCGAGGCCGCGATGAAGAACCAGCTCGACCCGCTGGTCGGCCGGCACATCGAGATCGAGCGCGTCCAGCAGGTCCTCTGCCGCCGCACCAAGAACAACGCCGTGCTCATCGGCGAGCCCGGCGTCGGCAAGACCGCCATCGTCGAGGGGCTGGCGCAGAAGATTGTCTACGGCGACGTCCCCCATTTCCTCGCCGACAAGCGGCTGCTGGCCCTCGACATCTCGCTGATCGTGGCCGGCACCAAATACCGCGGCCAGTTCGAAGAGCGCCTCAAGGCGATCATGAAGGAGCTGACCGAGAACCCGAACATCATCGTCTTCATCGACGAGCTGCACACGCTGGTGGGGGCGGGGTCGGCCGAAGGCTCGCTCGACGCCGCCAATATCCTCAAGCCGGCGCTGTCGCGCGGCGAGATCCGCTGCATCGGCGCGACCACCCCGTCCGAGTACCGGAAGTACATCGAGAAGGACCGCTCGCTCGAGCGCCGCTTCCAGGCGATCAAGGTGGATCCGCCGAGCGAGAAGGAAACCATCGAAGTGCTGATGGGGGTCAAGGACCGCTACGAGTCCTTCCACCACGTCGAGTACACCCCGGAGGCGATCGAGGCGGCCGTCTACCAGTCGAGCCGCTACATCACCGACCGCTTCCTGCCCGACAAGGCGATCGATCTCGTGGACGAAGCCGGGGCGCGGGCCAAGCTGCGCGAGGCCGGCTACAGCGAGGAGTTCGGCGAGATCAACCGCAGCATCCGGGTCGCGGTCGAGCACATGGAGACCGCGGTCTCGGAGAAGAACTTCGAGAAGGCGCAGTTCTACCGCGAGCAGGAGGTCCAGGCGCGCGAGAACCTGCAGTTTGTACGCGAGAAGTTCGACGTCAAGTCGAGCGCGCGGCGGGTGGTCGTCGGCAAGGGGGAGATCGACGAGGTCGTCGCCAAGTGGACCGGCGTGCCGATGACCTCGATCAACCAGGACGAGAGCGACAAGCTGCTGCACATGGAAGGGGCGCTGCACAAGCGCGTCATCTCGCAGGACGCGGCGATCTCGGCGCTGTCGCGGGCCATCCGGCGCTCGCGCGCCGGGCTCAAGGCGCCGACCCGCCCCGTCGGCAGCTTCATCTTTCTCGGCCCGACGGGCGTCGGCAAGACCGAGCTGGCGCGGGCGATCGCCAATTTCCTGTTCGGCAGCGATCACGCCCTGATCCGCTTCGACATGTCGGAGTACATGGAGAAGCACTCGGTGTCGAAGCTGATCGGCTCACCTCCGGGCTACGTCGGCCACGAAGAGGGCGGGCAGCTCACCGAGAAGGTCAAGCGCAACCCCTACTGCGTCGTCCTGCTGGACGAGGTCGAGAAGGCGCATCCGGATCTGTTCAACATCCTGCTGCAGGTGTTCGAGGACGGGCACCTGACCGACGGGCTGGGCAACCGGGTGAACTTCAAGAACACCATCATCATCATGACCTCGAACATCGGCGCCCGCTTCATCCAGAAGAAGGCATCGCTGGGGTTCCAGTCGGCCGACAGCGGCGTCATCAGCCGCAGCGTCAACGACATGGTGCTGGCCGAGGTCCGGAAGACGTTCAATCCGGAGTTCATCAACCGCATCGACGAGCTGATCGTGTTCGATGCGCTGTCGGACGACGACCTGCGGACCATCACCAAGCTGCTGGTGCAGCAGGTCAACGACAACCTCGTGGACCGGCGGATCCGGCTCCAGCTCGAGCCGGAGGTGATCGACTGGATCATCGAACAGACCTGCAAGGACCGGTCGTACGGTGCCCGGCCGCTGCGGCGCGCGATCCAACGGTATATCGAGGACCCCCTCTCGGACGAGCTGATCCGCGGCACGCTCAAGGGAGGGGACGTTCAGGTGTATCTGGAGGCCGGCGCACTCGCCTATCGGCCCCTCAATACCGCCGAAACCGGCCACAAGCTCGCCTGAGGCGTCAAAGATCCAGTAAACTCATGGCTTGCCTCCTGCCCGGACTTTCCGTCCGGGCAGGGGCGCGGCGCCTGAAGTTCCCTTTTATGCGTGTTTCTGTACTAGTGCTCGCGGCCCTGGCGGTCGCCTTCGCGGGAGTCCCCTGCGAGGGGGCGTCGCCGGCCGCTCAATCTCCGCCCGCAGCCGCGCCCGGCGCGCCACCCGCGGCGCGGCCGGGCCCTCAATCTCCGGCCGCGCCCGCGGCCCAGCCGGCCGGGCCGGTGCTCGATCTGCCCGCCACCATCTGCGGCCAGACCGTCGCCGAGCCGTCGCGTCTGCCGCCGGCCGGGGGCGGCCCGCTCGTCACCGCGGTGATGCTCTGCTTCGAGAAGCAGGGGGGCAGCCCGGTGGTCGAAGCCAACACCTATCTCTATTACCTGCAGCTGCGCGGCAGCCAGCCGTCCACCGGCATCTGGGTGCCGTACAACGACGCGGCGCAGCAGACCGCGCTGGCCGACTTCAAGCGGCTCTGGGCGACGAACTTCCTGGACGATCTGGTCATCGAGGTGCGGGATGTCCGCTACGCCAACGGTGTCCTCGGCAAGGTCGTGGTCTACAACATGGAGGAGCGCCAGCGGGTCAAGATCGTCGACTACGTCGGCTCCAAGAAGGTCGAGCAGTCGAAAATCGAAGAGGAGCTGAAGAAGAAGGGGATCACCATCCGCCTCGACTCCTTCATCGATCCCGGCCTGATCCGCCGCGTCGCCGGCGTGGTGCGGGATCTCTACGCCGAGAAGGGCTACGAGTTCGTCGAGGTCAAGCCCGAGGTCAAGCCGATCGAGGGAGGGCCGAAGCTGGTCAACGTCAGCTTCCACATCACCGAGGGGCCCAAGGTCCGGATCCGCAACGTCGATTTCGTCGGCAACAGCGCCATCAGCGACGGCAAGCTCGAAGCCCGGCTGAAGGAGAACAAGGGCCAGGGGCGCTTCCCGCTCTCGCTGCTCACGAGCGGCGGCACCTATAAGGCGGAGAAATTCGAAGCGGACGCCGACCGCATCGTCGAGTACTACCGCGACCGCGGCTACATCAACGTCCGCGTCGGCCAGCCCGACTTGAAGGTGCTGGAGGACGCGAAGGACAGCAAGACGCGCTGGGTCGAGCTGCGCATCCCGGTCACCGAAGGCCAGCGCTACAAGGTCGGCAAGTTCAGTTTCGAAGGGAATACGGTCGCCAAATCGGAGGGGCTGAAACCGCTGTTCAAGGTCGAGGAAGGGGACTACTACAGCGACAAGGTGATCCGGAAGGGCCTGGAGAAGGCCAAGGAGCTCTACGGCACCGGCGGCTACATGGAGTTCACCGGCTACCCCGACCTGGCGCCGCGCGACGACCCCAATGCAGGCGCCGCAGCGTCGGCGGCCGCCGGGCCGCCCGCTCCCGGCCCCGCACCGGCCGCGGCCGGGTCGGGGCCGCCGATCGTCGACGTCACCCTGCGCATGCAGGAAGGCAAGCAGTACTTCGTCAACCGCATCACGTTCGTCGGTAATACGACCACCCGCGACAACGTCATCCGCCGCGAGGTGCGGCTGGTGGAGAGCGGCGTATTCAACACCGAGGCGCTGAAGTTCAGCGTCAAGCGGCTGAACCAGCTGGGCTACTTCAAGCCGCTCGAGGGCGAAGCCATCTCGGTCGAGAAGACGCCGGGGTCCGACAACAAGGTCGACGTCAAGCTGAAGTTCGAGGAGCAGAACCGCAACCAGCTGACCTTCGGCGCCGGCGTCTCCCAGTACGACGGCTTCTTCGGCCAGCTGTCGTTCCAGACCTCCAACTTCCTCGGCCGCGGCGAGACCTTCACCGTCTCGGCGCAGCAGGGGAGCCGGGCGACGAACTACCAGCTGGCGTTCACCGAGCCGTTCCTGTTCGACCGGCCGCAGACGGCGGGCGTCGACCTGTTCATCCGCGAGTTCCAGTACATCGGGCTCTACACCCAGAAGTCGCAGGGGGGCAACCTGGTCTACGGTTTTCAGGTCGCCGACTTCGCGCGGATGTTCGTCAATTACAGCTT
>JAYTEJ010000174.1:0-4404 GCA_043735365.1 Acidobacteriota bacterium | reverse complement strand
AAGGCGAAGAGCGTCCCGATACTGGTCATCTCGCCGAGGATCTGGATCGGCACCAGCCCGGCCACCGTCGCCACGACGGCGCAGGTGATCATCGTGGTGATGTAGGGCGTGCGGAAGCGCGGATGGACCTTGCTGACGCCGGCGGGCAGCAACTGGTCGCGGCTCATGGCGAAGAAGATGCGCGGCTGGCTCATCAGCATGACCAGCAGCACGCTGGTGATGCCGGCGACGGCGCCGGCGGAGACCAGCCCGGCGGCCCAGTCCTTGTGGATGACCGCCAGCGCGTAGCCGACCGGGGCGTTGAGGAACTGCATGTCCGACTTGAACTGGACCACCGGGACGATGCCGGTGAGGATGCCGGAGACCACCAGATAGAGCAGCGTGCAGATGATCAGCGAGGAAATGATGCCGATCGGCAGGTCGCGGCTGGGGTTCTTCGCCTCCTCCGCGGTGGTCGAGACCGCGTCGAAGCCAATGTAGGCGAAGAAGACGACGGCCGCTCCGGTCATCACCCCCGAGAAGCCGTAGGGCATGAACGGCGACCAGTTTGCCGGCTCGACGTAGCGGAAACCGACCAGGATGAAGAAGGCGACCGCGATCAGCTTGATCGTCACCATCGCGGCGTTGAACCTGGCGCTCTCGCGCACCCCGATGATCAGCAGGACCATGATGCCGAGCACGATGAGGATCGCCGGCAGGTTGATGAGGGTGCCGGCGGCGGCGTTCGGCGACGCCGCCATCCACACCGGCAGGTGGAGGCCGAAGCCGGCCAGGATGCGCTGGAAGTAGCCGCTCCATCCGACCGCAACAGTCATCGACCCGACGGCGTATTCGAGGATGAGGTCCCAGCCGATCATCCACGCGAAAATCTCTCCGAGGGTGGCGTAGGCGTAGGTATAGGCGCTGCCCGAGATCGGGATCATCGCGGCGAACTCCGCGTAGCAGAGCGCCGCGAAGCCGCAGGCGAGGCCGGCGATGACATAGGAGAGGACGATGCCGGGGCCGGCCTGGTTGGCGGCGGCGGTGCCGGTCAGCACGAAGATGCCGGTGCCGATGATGGCGCCGATGCCGAGCAGCGTGAGATCGAAGGCGGTCAGGGTCCGCTTGAGCGACTTGTCACCGTGCTCGGCATCCCCCACCAGCTGCTCGATTGACTTCGTTCTGAGGAGATTCGAATCCATGCACCCTCCGCGCGCCGGTAGACGCGCCTCGCTGATTCAGGCATCGCGGGAAACCGCGGCATTATACCTTTCCCTCCGCCGCCGCCGCGCGATCACGCGATTGCCGACAGGAACCGACGCACCCGCGCCTCGGCCCCTGGCGGCTCGAACAGGTCGGTAATCACCGCCAGGCCGTCGGCGCCGGCCTCGGTCGTGGCCCGGGCGCGCTCGACGGTGATGCCGCCGATGGCGACGATGGGCGTGCCGCGGCCGGCGGCGTAACGGACGAGCCCCAGACCGCGGGCGTCGTAGCCCGTGGCCTTGGTCGAGGTGTCGAAGACAGGACCGACGGCGACGTAGGAGGCGCCGCTCGCGAGCGCGGCGTCGACCTGGGCCTGGTCGTGCGTCGACACCCCGACGATCGCGTCTGGTCCGACGATCCGGCGCGCCGCCGCGACCGCCAGATCCTCCTGCCCGACATGCACGCCGGCGGCGCCGCTCAGCCGGGCGATGTCGGGGCGATCGTTGATGACGATGCGGCCGCCGGCGGCGGCGGCGAGCTGCACCAGGCGGACGGCGAGGGCGAGGAACGCGCCGCTCCCCTGGTCCTTGCACCGCAGCTGCAGCAGCCGCGCGCCGCCGGCGAGGCAGGCGGCCGCGGTCGCGAGCGGGTCGCAGCCGCGCGCGGCGCAGACGGCGCAGTCGATGATGGGATAGACGAACGGCCGCGGTCCGGGGAGGGCGGGCGTGTCGATGGCGGGCTCCGTCCGGCCTAGACCGCTTCGGCGAGGCTGCCGGCCGAGGGCTTCTTCTCGATCAGGTAGCGCTCCATGAAGCCGGTGTTGAGCCGCCCGGCGATGAAATCGGGGTCGGCGAGAATCTTGAGGTGCAGCGGAATCGAGGTCTTGATCCCCTCGATCACCGTCATCTCCAGCGTCCGCCGCATCCGCGCGATCGCTTCCTGGCGATCGCGGCCGTGGACGATGACCTTGGCAATCATCGAATCGTAGTACGGCGGAATCGTGCACTCGGCGTGGATGAAGGTGTCGATGCGAACCCCGGGGCCGCCGGGCACGCTGTAGGCATGGACGACGCCGGGCGAGGGAGCGAAGGTGTCGGGGTCCTCGGCGTTGATCCGGCACTCGATCGAATGGCCGGTGAAGGTCACGTCCGACTGCTTGAACGACAGCCGCTCGCCGGCGGCGATGCGGATCTGCTCCTTGACGATGTCGATGCCGGTGATCGCCTCGGTGATCGGATGCTCCACCTGGACGCGGGTGTTGACTTCGAGGAAGAAGAAGTTGCCCTTGTCGTCGAGCAGGAACTCGAAGGTGCCGGCGTTGGTGTACTGGACGGCGCGCGCCGCGTCCACCACCGCGGCGCCGAGCTTGCGCCGCATCTTCTCCGTGACGGCGACCGACGGCGCCTCTTCGAGCAGTTTCTGATGGCGGCGCTGAATCGAGCACTCGCGCTCGCCGAGGTGGACCACCGCGCCGTGATGGTCGCCGAGCACCTGGAACTCGATGTGGCGGGGGTTCTCGACGTATTTCTCGAGGTAGACGTCGCCGACACCGAAGGCCGCCTCGGCCTCGCGCTGCGCGGTCTTGAGCGCCTTCGAGAGCTCCCCCGGCGCCCGGATGACGCGCATCCCGCGCCCGCCGCCGCCCGCCACCGCCTTGATGATCACCGGAAAGCCGAGGTCTCTGGCGATCTTGAGCGCCATTTCCTCGCTGTCGACCGGCCCGTCGCTGCCGGGCAGGATCGGGACGCCGGCCTTCTTCATGGCACGGCGGGCGCGGGCCTTGTCGCCGAGCAGGCGGATGACGTTCGGCGCCGGGCCGATGAACTTGATGTGGCAGGCCTCGCAGACCTCGGCGAGATAAGCGCTTTCGGAGAGGAAGCCGTAGCCGGGATGGATGGCGTCGGCGCCGGTGATCTCCGCGGCGCTCAGCACCGCGGGCACGCTCAAGTAGCTGTCGGCGCTGCGCGCCGGGCCGATACAGACGTCTTCGTCAGCGAAGCGCACGTGCAGCGAGTTCTCGTCCGCTTCGGAGTAGACCGCGACCGTCTTGATGCCGAGCTCGCGGCAGGCGCAGATCACCCGCAGCGCGATCTCGCCGCGGTTGGCGATCAGGATCTTTTTGAACATGGATTTGGGGCGCTTCTCCCGCGTCTCAGAGCCGGCGTTCAGCTCTGCGACGTCCTGATGGCGAACAGCCGCTCGCCGTACTGGACCGCCTTGCCGTTCTCCACATACGCACTCACCAGCTCGCCGTCGTACTCCGAGGTGATCTCGTTCATCAGCTTCATCGCTTCGATGATGCAGAGCACCTGATCCTTCTTGACGCGGTCGCCGATCTCGACAAACGACGTCGCGTCCGGCTCCGGCGAGCGGTAGAAGGTGCCGACGATCGGCGACTTGACCACGGCGAGATCCACCGCCTCGCTTTCCTCGGGCGTAGCGCTCGCGGCCGACGGCGCCGCCGCGGCGATGGCGCCGGCGGACGGCGGGGCATACACCGGCGGCAGTGCCGGCGGCGCCTCCGGATACCCGGCCGACGCCTTCCGCACCCGGATCTTCAGTCCCTCGCGTTCGAGCTCGAACTCGGCCAGGTCGTGCTGCCGGACCAGCTCCAGAATGCGCTCAATGTCGTCGAACTCCATCATCCTCCACCGCGCTCGCGCCGCACTTTGGCACCCCGGCGCTTTGGCACCCTGAACTATACCTTCCCCGTCAGGACCTCGCACCCGCCGTCGACCACCAGCACGTCGTCCTCGATCCGGACGCCGCCGAGGCCTGCGACGTAGGCCCCCGGCTCGATCGTGAAGACCATGCCGGCGGCGACCGGCGTTTCCGTGCGATCCGGCGATGCCCTGGCGATCCGCGGCGCCTCGTGCACCTCCAGCCCCAGGCCGTGGCCGGTGCCGTGTCCGAACGCCTCCCCCAGCCCTTCGGCTGCGAGCAGGTCCCGGGCGGCGGCGTCGATGGCTGCCGGCGCGGCGCCCGGCCGCACCGCGGCGACGGCCGCGGCGTGCGCGGCCCTCACAGCGGCGGCCATCCGCGCAATCTCCGGCGGCGGATCGCCCAGAAACAGCGTCCGCGTGAGATCCACGCAGTATCCGTCGTAGACGCCTCCGAAGTCCAGCACCACACCCTCCCCCTGCCGGAGCGGCCGTTCCGTCGGCCGGGCGTGCGGCAGGGCGCTGTTCGGGCCGGAGGCGACAATGGTCTCGAAGGCCGGCC